>NZ_BCPS01000147.1:0-520 GCF_016586185.1 Paenibacillus sp. EPM92 | reverse complement strand
CATGGACTCCATAGAAAGGAGGTGATCCAGCCGCACCTTCCGATACGGCTACCTTGTTACGACTTCACCCCAATCATCTACCCCACCTTCGGCGGCTGGCTCCTTGCGGTTACCCCACCGACTTCGGGTGTTGTAAACTCTCGTGGTGTGACGGGCGGTGTGTACAAGACCCGGGAACGTATTCACCGCGGCATGCTGATCCGCGATTACTAGCAATTCCGACTTCATGCAGGCGAGTTGCAGCCTGCAATCCGAACTGAGACCGGCTTCTAAGGATTCGCTCCATCTCGCGACTTCGCTTCCCGTTGTACCGGCCATTGTAGTACGTGTGTAGCCCAGGTCATAAGGGGCATGATGATTTGACGTCATCCCCACCTTCCTCCGGTTTGTCACCGGCAGTCAACTTAGAGTGCCCAACTGAATGCTGGCAACTAAGTTCAAGGGTTGCGCTCGTTGCGGGACTTAACCCAACATCTCACGACACGAGCTGACGACAACCATGCACCACCTGTCTCCTCTG
>NZ_BCPS01000146.1:0-529 GCF_016586185.1 Paenibacillus sp. EPM92 | reverse complement strand
AGGTATATCTAGTTGTATTGAGTTGCTATATGCTGATCTAACCATGTCAGCTCTCATGCATAGCCTGATAGCGCACATCGACCGAATCAAAGACCACAAAACATAGAGAAAACAGAACGGCACTCCACAATCCAACGCCCCATAGTCATCAGATTCAGTTAACGCTGAAGATCAATAGTACATACATACATTGACCATACTTCCTCAAGGGAAGAACGGACTATCTAGATGAGAGATACAAATGACAACGGCAGGAACAAACAGCGGCCGAACAATGAGATCAGAGAGAAAGTAATGTGCAGGATATTCATACCACAACCAACAGAGACAGAGAGACACCGACACCGACACACTCCAAAACCCGACCATAGACCTCATGACTCAAATTCAACCTTGCTAACAACGTTGCCATCGTTATGGGATTGGGACGAGCTTTGTCCCTGTTGTCTGCTGCTGCTTCCTTCGGCTGCGCCGTGTTGATGTTCGTCCTTGTCGTCCAGGAGGGATGTATCTTCCTTTTTGTGGATGC
>NZ_BCPS01000145.1:0-545 GCF_016586185.1 Paenibacillus sp. EPM92 | reverse complement strand
ACGGGAGGTTGCATTTCGTACCCGGAGCAGCCACAACTTCAGGAAGAATATGCGGAAATTATGGATGACTTGGCCCGTTTCTTGCACAGCAAGGGCTACTACGGTCCAGCAGGGGCAGATATCATGATTAGTCCAAATGGACGTCTTCTAGTTATCGACATGAAAATTCGCGTCACAAGAACACTTCAACTGGGATGTCTTCGAAGCCATTTCTTGCAACGGGGCCTGTCTGAAGCGACTCCTCTATCCGCTTTACGATGGGTGCTCGAGGGATGATTTCCGGCAATATTTCCGGAGCAAACTCAAGGAAGGGAGCATGATCATCAGCTCATGGACAACTAACCCCCATCCGAAGCCTCATGCTGTGGCGATCACCATAGCAGGGGTGGATAGGTTAGGCCTCGGTAACTTGATTGCTAAAATCAATGCTTTTAAAGCAAGTGTTACCTGTGGATATAATGATATATGATGTACAGAGAAGACTGCAAATCTGAAGAATACACTTACAATGTGATATTCATATATCCAAGATGGATATTTCCCGG
>NZ_BCPS01000144.1:0-559 GCF_016586185.1 Paenibacillus sp. EPM92 | reverse complement strand
TAATGAAGTGAATAAGTTGAAGTTGTGACAGTGAATGTATTATCTTCATTCAGAAACACTTTAGAATTCTGTGTTCTACGGTCTTTCAATTCTTTTTTTGGACGCGATTTCTTTACTTTTTCTTTCATACTCATTAAAGAGTTATTAGAAAGTGTGCTATTTGTTACAGATGCATCGTTGTAACCTGACGCCCCCCTATCACTATTACTTGCGCTAACATAAAGGGGGCATAAACTACATGAATATAACCCCAAGACTAAACAAATTAATTTAATTATCCAACTTTTCAATCTAATTAGGGTTTGCTGAACAAGATTCGTTCCAGTCTACGCCCAACGTAAGACACTGAACCCAAACAGTCTGAAAAAAAACAATAAGAGAGCCCGCAGCCGCCGCTCCAGATTCATGACCAGAAACTGAAGGGCGATGACGGTTAAACTGGTTTCGGCGCCGCGTGCGCGAATGCGACCGAGTCCCAATTTGCGTTTTCCTTCTCCAAACTTTCCTTCGATCGCATTACGCTGTGCGGCATCCTGCCGCTCTTGCCTACAATCGGCGG
>NZ_BCPS01000143.1:0-571 GCF_016586185.1 Paenibacillus sp. EPM92 | reverse complement strand
TTGACAGGGCTTATCCCCATTAAGAGACTGATGGGGACGATCCTGATTGTAAAACTGGACATAGCGAGCTATCCCTTTGCGCAGCGCGCGAGGGTCTTCAAATTCATTGAGGAAGATACATTCGTATTTGAGCGACCGAAAGTAACGCTCCGTGCGGCTGTTGTCCGTTGCCCGGCCCTTACCGTCCATCGATACTTTGACGCCTTCCTTTTCTAACAGATCCAGATAATCCGCATTAGTAAAATGCGAACCTTGATCGCTGTTCATGATCTCCGGCTTGCAGCGGCTGAATGCGCGTTTAAGGCATCTCATAACAAAGCCCTTTTCGAGCGTACTGGACAGCTCATAATCAATCACCTTGCGGCTGTACCAATCAATGATGTTGAACAAGTACATAAATCCTTTGCCCATCCTTAGATAGGTGATATCGATTCCCCAGACCTGATTGGGCCTGTCGATCGTTAAGCCGCGAAGTAGATAAGGACGCGTGTACTTGGCATGGAGGCGTTTGCTCAAGTTTGGCTTCGGATAGATCGCCTCCAGACCCATGAGCTGCATCAGACGGCGTACG
>NZ_BCPS01000142.1:0-588 GCF_016586185.1 Paenibacillus sp. EPM92 | reverse complement strand
CTAAGCAAAATGATCAGCGGGGGGATGTCCATCTTCGGGTTTGATAAATCGTTTAGGGTTCTCGGACAAGGCTATGTCGGAAGCATCCCGATCCCGGTCATTATACTGATTGTCGTAGCCCTGATCGGCAGCTTTATTCTGAATAAAACGTATTTCGGCCGATATGTGTATGCGCTTGGGGGCAATGAAGAAGCGGCGAGGCTGTCGGGAGTCAATGTCAAGCGAATGAGAATGATGCTCTTCTCCCTGGGCGGATTCATTACGGGCATCGCGGGTATCGTCCTCTTATCGCGTATGAACTCGGGCCAGCCGAACGCGGGGGCCGGGTTTGAGTTCGACGTATTGACGGCGGCGATTCTCGGCGGCATAAGCATCATGGGCGGTGAAGGAAAAATATCCGGCGTACTGACCGGTGTTCTCATCATCGGGGTGCTGAGCAACGGTCTGGTATTAATGAATGTAGGCGATTACTACCAAAGCATCATCAAAGGGGTCGTGCTGATTGCGGCAATCGGTCTGGACGGTCTCCAGCATAAAAACAGAAAGAAAAAAGCTGTGCCGTCGGTCCAGTTGGCGGCTGGGGGTTGA
>NZ_BCPS01000141.1:0-599 GCF_016586185.1 Paenibacillus sp. EPM92 | reverse complement strand
CGCTTACGATTGATCTCGGAGCCCTGGTCCCGAAGAAAATTTGTCATGCGTCGGTAACCGAAGTAAGGGTGCTTCATATAGATCTCATCGATTCGATGCATGAGCTGCACATTCTCTTCGCTTTCTTGTTGCTCCTTGCTCGGACGGTATACGCTCGTTCTGTTCACACTCAGCAGGTTTGCCTGACGCTTCACTGTGATCTCGGTATGGTCGCGCTCTACCATCGCTTTCCGGGCTTCCAGCGGTTCATTTGAGGCCAGATTTTTTTTTGAGCCAGTCAACCTCAACTGTGAGTTGGCCGACCAGCTTTTCTAGATGCTCTTGCTTGCTCTCGTACTCCTTTTTCAGTTTGTCGGCTTCACTGGTCTTCTTCTCGAACACCATGGAGGCACGCTCAAGGAATTCAGCCTTCCACCGGCTGATCATGACTGGGCTCAATTCATATTTGGCTGCGATCTCGTTGACGGTCTGCTCCTCTCGAAGGACCTCCAGGACGACCTTTGTCTTAAACTCTGAGGTATATCGGTTCCGTTTTTCCATAGCTTCATTATAACTTATTTTTCACTCCCCTGTGTCTCAACCTATGGGAGCATTATAAA
>NZ_BCPS01000140.1:0-615 GCF_016586185.1 Paenibacillus sp. EPM92 | reverse complement strand
TCATAGCTTCGGTGGTGTGTTTAGCCCCGTTACATTTTCGGCGCAGAGTCACTCGACCAGTGAGCTATTACGCACTCTTTCAATGGTGGCTGCTTCTAAGCCAACATCCTGGTTGTCTGTGCAACTCCACATCCTTTCCCACTTAACACACACTTGGGGACCTTAGCTGATGATCTGGGCTGTTTCCCTCTTGACAATGGATCTTAGCACTCACTGTCTGACTCCCGGGATAACGTCTGTGGCATTCAGAGTTTGACTGGACTTGGTAACCCTTGGCGGGCCCCGCACCCAATCAGTGCTTTACCTCCACGACGCATCTCCCGAGGCTAGCCCTAAAGCTATTTCGGGGAGAACCAGCTATCTCCGAGTTCGATTGGAATTTCTCCGCTACCCCCACCTCATCCCCGAATTTTTCAACATTCGTGGGTTCGGGCCTCCAGTGCGTGTTACCGCACCTTCACCCTGGACAGGGGTAGATCACACGGTTTCGGGTCTACGCCTACAAACTATTTCGCCCTATTCAGACTCGCTTTCGCTGCGGCTACGGCTTCTCACCTTAACCTTGCTTGCAAACGTAACTCGCCGGTTCATTCTACAAAAGGCACGCCATCACCC
>NZ_BCPS01000138.1:0-669 GCF_016586185.1 Paenibacillus sp. EPM92 | reverse complement strand
GGGCTCTGACTTCTTGTAAGCACACGGTTTCAGGTTCTTTTTCACTCCGCTCCCGCGGTTCTTTTCACCTTTCCCTCACGGTACTGCTTCACTATCGGTCACCAGGGAGTATTTAGCCTTGGCAGATGGTCCTGCCGGATTCAGACGGGGTTTCACGTGTCCCGCCCTACTCAGGATACGCCTAGGGTGTTCGCAGACTTTTGGTTACGGGGCTTTTACCCTCTATGGCCGGCCTTTCCAGACCTGTTCGCCTAACCTGCTGCACCCACGACGGCGTCCTACAACCCCAAGGAGCAAGCTCCTTGGTTTGGGCTAATCCGCTTTCGCTCGCCGCTACTGACGGAATCACTTTTGTTTTCTTTTCCTGAGGGTACTTAGATGTTTCAGTTCCCCTCGTATGCCTCCTATGCAGCTATGTATTCACTGCATGGTACGTGAGTATTACCTCACGCGGGTTCCCCCATTCGGACATCCCCGGATCAATGCCTGCTTACGGCTCCCCGAGGCGTTATCGTTGTTCGCCACGTCCTTCTTCGGCTCCTGGTGCCTAGGCATCCTCCGTGTGCTCTTTATAGCTTATCCAGCTATCACTTGTACGACCGAAGTCGTACCGGATTTTGATTCAGCATTTGTTGCTTTGTTTCGTTTATCCAGTTTTCAAGGAACAAA
>NZ_BCPS01000137.1:0-722 GCF_016586185.1 Paenibacillus sp. EPM92 | reverse complement strand
GTCTACCATAATAATAGTAGCCTGGTCGTGATCCAGTTCACGTATAAGGCAAGGAATCGACTCTTTTCCGGCCAATTCGCTTGCCTTTTTCCGCCGATGTCCGGCCACCATCTCGTAACCGCCATCCACTTTTGGACGAACTAGAACAGGTACCAGTACCCCATGCTGTTTAACGCTCTCGGCCATCTCCAGCAGTGCTTCATCCGTCCTCACCTTGAACGGATGCTCACGGAAATCGCTGATCTCCGCAAGCGGGAGCTCCAGCACCTTTTCCCGCGCTGACTCCTGTCGGCTTTCCTCCGTGACGAACAAATCATCGACACTTGTCAGCTTGATGCCGGCGCGCCGCTGTTCCTTTTCTGCCACGTTTCCACACCTCCTAGACTTCATTTGCATGATTCGTAGTGCTTCTCCGGCGGACAGCGGTTGACTGCCCTCATAGGTGCATGCCGCGCCTCCCCCAGAATCGCTGTGGGCCGCCCCCATTGGCTGGACGGAAGTATCATGGTTCCTCCATGCAGGTCATCGCCGAAAATGGAACCACCATTTCGCTACGCATCACGGAATCGCTCTCATCTTGCCCTGCATGTTGAACGGCCGGATAGGGGCAATATGGTCATGGCGAGTATGCATATTGGCTTTCCTAAAAGGCTGCATGGGGAACGTACCGGAAAGCTTGTATTGGGTTTTCAAGGAACAGAACGGAGGGAACGCTCCCTCTT
>NZ_BCPS01000136.1:0-727 GCF_016586185.1 Paenibacillus sp. EPM92 | reverse complement strand
ACGAGAAAGGCAAGATGGTGGAGTCTTCCCCGGCTGTTCGTGGAATCAACCGTGTAAACCAGCTCATAAGATTTCTGCCCCGAATACAGCCATGAACCGGCATGCTCCCCGCTGTCGAGCACAATCTGCTCGCTTACTTTCATACCCAAATGATCCTGCAGGAACTTGCTCGTCGGCTCGACTTTCTGTGCCAGATAATTGATGTGATCCAGCTGGCGGACGCCTACCCCGTTGCCGGTATATTTTTGCGGCTGGTTCTTCAGGATGGGGCGTAAATGTTCAGGCGCTTTATACTTTTCCGTTTCAAAGTAAAGCTCCATAGCATGCCCGTCGGGATCGCGAAATTGGTAGGACTTCCCATGACCGAAGTCGCCTTCACTCCAACCGATGCCATAACCGCTTTTGTCGATGGCTGCCGCACGCCGTTCCAGCGCTTGCGGCGATGTCGTGCGTATCGCGGTATGTCCGATCCCCGGTTCCTTGGACTCGGTCAATTTCATACAATAAGACTCATAATTCCCGAATCCGCGAAGAAATACAGATTGCCCCTCACGTGCCACTTCCTGCATACCCAGAATATTCGTGAAAAAGGCAACGCTTTCATTTGGCTTCGGCGTCAGCAGTTCAACATGCCCCAGATGCGCAATATCTCTGACCTGTTCGTTAAAAGTATCCATTAGATTTCTCCTCCCAAAAATGAATGCAAGATTGTTTTACAATTATGTAT
>NZ_BCPS01000135.1:0-804 GCF_016586185.1 Paenibacillus sp. EPM92 | reverse complement strand
CAATGGTCGGTATTCCCCGTTCTTCAGCGTCGTCTGGATTGCATCTACAAATCGCCCTTCGCCGATGACTTTGACGATGTGATCGATGGTCATTCCGTCTACCCCACCGCTTCCGCCGTTTCCTTTGACCCTTTTCCACGCTTCCCACAGAATATCGCTGCGGTGAACCTTGTCGTATAACGCATGAAACCGCCGCCTCGGATTTCCCTTGGCTGCAAGGCTTAGTGCTTGTTGGAGTTGTTGAGCTTTTACTTTGGCGTCGTTAGCAGGTTTAGCTGCATTCACTGACTCTTACCTCCTCCAAGTACTTGAACAAAGCAGGGGCCCTTCCCTCCATGAGGTTTTGTTGTCCTCACTTCACAGGTACTATAGCCCCCTCCGACTCCCTTCCCGCAGCTCGCCACTTCACCTTTTGGGCTTATAGGTCTGCTCCTTACGAAAAAAAAAAATATCGTGCGAGGGAGGGTCTCCCTAGTTCCAGACACAACTTTCTCGGCATGCCGTTCCCCATACACCGGAGAGTTCTTCCGCGCTGCGCTTCCAAGGGCTTCACGCGTCCCATGGCCTTCGCCCAGTTATCCGAGGCTCGGCTCTCTCTTGTCCCTCTCGGGTCTTTTTTGACGATGCGGCAGGATTCACTTCATGTTACGGCCTGTCGATTTGCTCGCACTCCGCAGAGTTACTTTGTCACGGGGCTTCAACCTTAGGATCTCTCCACCAGTTGCCCGTCAGCTACGAGGCGACTTGGCTCTTACCTCGACCGGACTTCCACCGGCTAGTTGTGCCTAGCTTGGCTAGGCGCGC
>NZ_BCPS01000134.1:0-841 GCF_016586185.1 Paenibacillus sp. EPM92 | reverse complement strand
TTAGGGCTTACTGAACAAGATTCTTATTAACCTACGCCCAACGGACAGAAAAAAACTGTAAAAATCTGAAAAATGGCAAAAAGAGAACCCGCAGTCGCCGCTCCAGGTTCATGACCAGAAACTGTAGGGCGATGACGGTCAGACTAGTTTCGGCACCACGTGCGCGGATGCGTCCCAGTCCAAATTTGCGTTTGCCTTCTCCAAACTTCCCTTCGATGGCATTGCGTTCAGAGGCGTCCCGCTGTTCTTGCTTGCGATCCATAGTATCGCTGTGTTCTTTCGAAGGCCTGCCAAGCCTAGGACCACTTATGCGAATGCCGTGTTCCTTGCAATAGTTCAGGTTCTCCCGATTGCGGTAGATCTTGTCTGCCAAGATGACAGCTGGGTTATAGCCGAAACGCTGCTTGTATGCTTCTACGGATGCTTGAAGAGTTGTCGCTTCATTGAAGCTATCCCACTGCACGGTTTCAATCCATGCATAACCGTCTACCAGGCTTGCGGCGATCTTGGCGCCGAACTCCACGTTGGCTCCAGCCTTGCCACGGACGATAGGCCGCACATGAGGTTGTTCGATGCTGACGATGCGATCGGATACAGCATGCGTCTTCTTCTCCGCCATCTCGCGCTGTTGACGGTACAGTTCCGAGATGATAAGAAGCTGGCGGTATTGCCGTCTGCTCAGTGCCGTGAGCGGCGTATGCTGCATGAGCTTTTCCATCGTACGCAGATCACGCCCCACGTAGCCTAGTTGCTTGCGGATCGCTCGGCGAATGGCTTTGCCTGACGCCCTGCGTTGCTTGGACACGCTGAGGAACGATTGTCTTGCCTTCTCGCGATAAGT
>NZ_BCPS01000132.1:0-906 GCF_016586185.1 Paenibacillus sp. EPM92 | reverse complement strand
GCGCGGCTTCTCCATCTCTCCGACATGGGGAGCATGCAGCACATCGATGATGCCTTCGAGGATTTCACGGGCATGATGGAGAAGTCCCAAATCTGTTGGGTACTTGATGTCTGCGGGGGCGCATGTGGCATCAAGCATGAGAGTTCCCTTGTTCCTAACGTTGACTGGCGATGTGGCTGCAGTTGTTGCGGTAGATGACAGGACATGTAGCTTCTTCATGCCAGTGCGCCTTTTCTTGGGATCCACCGTCTTTTCCTCAGGGATGGACAGCGCTTCGCCCATCTCCATCGTCAGTTGGCAGCCACCGGTATCATCGTCATCGTCATCACGGTCTTGTTTGGACGCTTCCTGTTTCTCTTTGGCTTCGCGTTCTGCTTGCAGGGCGGCTTGTGCGATCCCGTCGTTGACTTCCGTGATGATGTCTGCACCCAGCCGCTGCCGAAAGTGCGTCAGAAGGGAGTGGTGAAAAGGCTCTTCATCCACATAGGCTGTATAGCCTAAGAAGAACTGCAGATAGGGGTTCTCTTGGATCTGCAGCGTGGTCTCACGGTCACTTAGGCCAAGCCGTTCTTTGATAATGAGCGAGCCAAGGGCGATACGAGCCGTATAAGCCTGTTGGCCGATGTGCAGAGATTGGAGGGATTTGACATACTTCTCTTCGACTTTGTCCCATGGGATAAGGGCAGCGAGTTGCACCCATCGATTGGATGGATTGAGCTTACCGCCAAAGGGTAGATAGAAGTCTTTTAATAAATCCGCCATATCTCGGTTCTGCGTAAACATTTTCTCTCACTCCGTCTGCAAGGTTTTTTGCCGATTTCCTGTGTTTTCCTTGCAGATAACTTCGACAAAAATGGCATAAATCCCTTGTAGATTATGGATTTTTTGTTTGTTCAGCAAGCCCTA
>NZ_BCPS01000130.1:0-1132 GCF_016586185.1 Paenibacillus sp. EPM92 | reverse complement strand
GGAGCGAATCCGCCGGGAATCACAACCGCGTCGAACTCATCCGCACTGACCTCGTCCGCGGACCGGTCAGCCGTGATCGGGTAGCCGAGTTTACTGTCATAAGTGGATTTCCTGCCCGATCCGACGATTACGACCGTCGCTCCCTCCTCTTGGAGCCGGAGGACCGGATACCACGCCTCCAGCTCCTGGTAATCATCCTCGATAAGCAGCGCAACGCGCCTGCCGTTTAGCCTCATATCTTTCGCTCCCTTTCATGAACATCCATGATCAACTTCCGTTCGTGTTCCTAGCCGGCAATCGCCGGTCCTTGCCGTTAATCGTTAAGATGAGCATTACGCCTGCTGATATTTCTTGGCGTTGTCCAGCTTCTCGAAGAGCTCCTCGCTCGTGATCACGTCGCCGTAGTTCATTTGAATATTACGCAGCGCTTCCCAGTGCTGTCCGTACCCGAGAGGCACATCGTGCGTATGGGGACTTGGGACCGCGGTCGTGCAGTCCGCAAGCACGATGACCTTGTAAGTTCGGTTCCATGCGTCGATCGTGGTGGAATGGACGCAGTTCGCCGAGGTGATGCCGGCGATCACCAGGAACTCCGTCCCGAGCTCCCGCAAGTATTCTTCAAGCTGCGTGCCCACGAAGACGCTGAAGCGGCTTCTCCGCAGAACGGGTTCCCCTTCCCGGGGTTCCAGGTTGCCCGCAAAATTATCTGTCTGAGGGTTCCCCCAGCTTGCGGGCGACTCCGGCGTGCCCGGATTTAAGCCCGGCCACTTCAGGGCGCAGATGCCCTTATCGAGACCTTCAGGACTCAGGCCCCACTGAGACCATATGATCGGACTGCCTTCCTCACGGAACCGCTTGACGACCCGCTCGACCGGTTCGACCGTGTCCTTTCCGCTCGGGGCACCTCCCACGCTCGGAATGGCCAGCGCGCCATCGGGATCGGTGCATACGGGCTGCATATCCATCACGAGTAACACCGTGCGCTTCGGATCAATCTCCGGCGCAACCATGGCACTCCGGTCAATGACTTTATCAATATTTTCAAGCGTGAATTTTAAAGATGACATAGCTAATTCCTCCTTCAGAATTTTAGAGTTAGTTCGAGCTTATTTAAACGTTATATACGTGGTCA
>NZ_BCPS01000128.1:0-1161 GCF_016586185.1 Paenibacillus sp. EPM92 | reverse complement strand
TAGAGTAGAGAACTGAAATTTCATCGGAGGGCGCAAGCCCTCCTTTTACTTTTCCAGCTCCCCCTGCATCAAACCGGACGTGAGGTTTTCCCTCATCCGGCTTTCCGATGTTCTTCTTCCTTCAGCGTTACGGTACTTTCTCTAGCTGGCGAGTTTCTTTAGTCCTGCAAGCTGTGCCGCCATGGCGGCTTGCTTGGACCTGCTGTGTTTATTACGACGATTTCGCTTCTTGTTCCAGAACAGCGTGAGGCGTTTTCGGATGTACCAGTCGATCTTGTTCAGGAATGGGTCGGCAAAGACATCGAGTCCATAGTAGTTCTTCCACCCCTGTATCTTGGGGTTCAGTTCCGCCACCATCTGGTTCATCGTCCAGTACAGGCGGTTTCTCGGCTCTGTCGCTTCCTTCACCTTCTGTCTCATGCTCTTCATGGCCTTCTGGGACGGGTAACTGCGAAGGATTGAGATTGTTTTGTTCCCCTTCAGTTTCTTTGGTATTTTCCGGTGATGCATCCCCAGAAAGTCAAATCCTTGTTTATCGTCCCACAGGTTGATGAGCTTGGACTTTTCCCTGTTCATTTCGACTTCCAGCCTTCCGAATACCGCCTTGAGTACGTCGATCGCTCTTAGCGCTTGTTCTTTGGTTTTGCACAAGATCACAAGATCATCGGCGTATCGCACCATGGTTCCCGTCTCTGCGAACTTCTTCTCCCAGATTGTATCCAGGTAGTTCAGATACAGATTCGAAAGTAATGGGGAGATGACGCCGCCCTGAGGACTCCCTAAGTCGGTTTCGTGAAACTGATCATCTTTCACGAATCCTGCTTTCAGCCACTGCCGGATCAGCTTCAATACCCTTCGGTCGCTGATCCGCTGTTCCACCAGTTGCATCAGCTTGTCATGGGCTATGTTGTCAAAGTAGCCCCGAATGTCGATGTCGACCACCCAGTAGACGCCCTTCTTCACCGCTCGGCGGATATGCCGGATCGCCCCATGCTGGCTGCGCTTCGGCCTGAATCCGTATGAGCAGTCTTTGAAGTCGGCTTCGAAGATCGGTTCCACCACTATTTTCGTCGCCATTTGCACGACTCTGTCCCGAATCGCCGGAATGCCCAGCGGCCGCATCTTCCCGTCCGCTTTCGGTATCTCCTTGCGCCTTGCGGG
>NZ_BCPS01000127.1:0-1184 GCF_016586185.1 Paenibacillus sp. EPM92 | reverse complement strand
GGCGAATATACGCATCTGCGATTCCGCGCTTCCCATCGGGCGCATGCCGCTTGTGTCGATCCCCTTCGCCTGGAGTGTTTTTCGGTAGTCGTCCAAATGCTTCTCGTGCCGCTTCAGAAAGCTTTTATACGGCTTCCAATCCTTCCGCTTCTCTTCCGCTATCTCTTGCTCCGACACGCCTTCCAAGGCCGCCATAAGCGCGGCTGCGTCCTGTTTGGCCAGCGACCGTCTCACGGTCTCCCATACCTTTGGCAAATGTCCGACAAACCGTTTCAAATCACGCGCCACATGAAAGCGATCCAGCATATACAGGCATTGGTGGAAGTAGGATGTACATTCCCCGATCCACGCCGCGCCGTCTCCGTTCACCACAAGCCACGTGTTCTCGTCGATTTCGTAACGCTCCACCAGAAAGTCCCCGAACCCTTCCCAGAAGTCGCCGCCGCTCGTATGCAGGTAATGCTGTTTATTTTTCAGCTCCACCCGCTTGCCGTTCTTCTCCCAGCCTTCGTGTACGACCGCGATTGCGTTCTCCATCCCGCGCTTCTTGCTCCGCTGCAGCTTCGTGTATAGCCCATCCACTTCCACGAACAATACTCGCGCTGGGCGTCGCTTCACCTCAGACATCGGCTGTTCCGCACGCTCCATCAGTTTTTCCCTGATCGCTTGATGGCTTAGCACATTGTATCCCAGCAGCTGCTCCAGCCGCTTAGCGTTGTCCCGGTACGACGGTCCTTGGCTTGCGAATGCGATGGCTGTCTCCTCCAAATGCGGACTGACTTTCCCGCGCCCTTCGAATTGCAACAGCTGATCCAGCAGATACACGTATTTTCCGCTTCTACGATCACAATACAATCTCCGCTTGAAGCGCACGTTCCCGAACACCGTGTTGACGCTTGTTTCACGCTCGTCCTTTACTCGATAACGCTCTCGGTCCCGTTGCTCCAGGATCTGCTGATCCAGCGCCTCCAGCACCTGCTTCATCGCACGAGCGAATTCCTCCTGCATTTTCCGGAAAATCCATTGCTCAATCTCTTTCATCGTCGGCATTGTTGTGGTAAAGTGGCTCACAGGAGCTTCCTCCTTCTTGGTGTGTTGTGCGCAAACATCACTTTACCAAGGGAGAAGCTCTTTTTCTATATCCGCTTTTTCCAATTCCTACACCCACGGAGATTTTACACTAA
>NZ_BCPS01000126.1:0-1226 GCF_016586185.1 Paenibacillus sp. EPM92 | reverse complement strand
CTAGTACTCTCTCAACTCTAATAGTATAGATTGGATGGATATGGTATAGTTATGCCAAAAAGAGGTATCCATAGATGCGTCCGATCCAATACCCTGTACGCCTAACGTTAGAAGAGCAAGAAAAATTACGGTCCTTCATCTCCAAAGGCAAATCGTCCGCCCGGTCCATTCGGCGAGCTCAGATCCTGCTTGCTGCTGATGAAAACAGGCCAGGCGGTTGCTTAAAAGAATTGGAGATCGCCGAGCGCATGCAAGTCCACGTCAATACCGTGTATAACGTTCGCAAAGCGTATGGCGAGCAAGGCTGGGAAGGGGCGATCGGAAGAAAAAAGCGAGTCACACCGCCCGTTGCGCCCAAAGTAACGGGTGAAGTCGAAGCCAAAATCATCGCGCTGAGTTGCAGCGCACCGCCGGACGGAAGAAGCCGCTGGACCCTGGAGCTGTTGGCGGATCGGGCAGTCGAACTAAAATACATCGACAGCCTCTCTCACGAGACCGTCCGGAAGGTTTTAAAAAAACGAACTCAAGCCTCACCTTCGTAAATGCTGGTGTATTCCGCCTGAGCAAAATGCGGCGTTTGTCGCGGCAATGGAGGATGTGCTGGACGTCTATCAATTGCCTTACGATGCCGACTGTCCGGTCATTTGCATGGACGAAAAACCGTATCAATTGCTGGACGAAGCCCGAAAGCCGATTCCCATGAAATCCGCCAAACCCCGTCGGGAAGATAGCGAGTACGTCCGGCATGGAACGTGTAGCATCTTCATCTTCACAGAGCCTTTGGCTGGCTGGCGTCATGTCACAGTACGGCAGCAGCGAACCCGTATCGACTGGGCGGAGCAAGTCCGCGAATTGCTGGATGTTCATTATCCGAATGCGCCAAAGATCAAACTGGTGATGGACAATTTGAACACTCATTCCATCGCTTCGCTTTATCAGGCATTCGAGCCTGAAACCGCCCGGCGTCTGGCTAAGCGGCTGGAAATCCACTACACGCCTAAGCATGGCAGTTGGCTCAATATTGCGGAGATTGAACTTAGCGTGATGACCAGTCAATGTCTGGGACGTCGTATCCCTTCCATCGCCGAATTAGCTCATGAACTGTCGGGATGGGAGTGCTCCCGAAACCAGGGGCAAAAGGGCGTGGACTGGCAATTTACAACCGCTGATGCAAGAATCAAACTCAAACGCCTTTATCCACAATTTAAAGATTGATGATATACTAG
>NZ_BCPS01000125.1:0-1400 GCF_016586185.1 Paenibacillus sp. EPM92 | reverse complement strand
TATGGTGCTACAAGATGTCAAGACAGTTATTTTAATATAGTTAAGGTGTGAAATGATTCACAAGAGTTTAATGAGGCTCTGGTATAGTAAGTCTTATACCTTGTCCGTGATGGAATAAATGTTAATTATTACTAGCATTGTGTTGTCCACAGGTGGAGGACAAAGCTCAAGCGAAAGCGAGGGAGGAAAGGTTCTTCCTCCGTTATTTAGATGTGGATCTCAGCACGACTTCACGGTTATACACAGCAGCTGGCGTGTGCCTCTGCAGGGACTGGTGCGGCAGGTAATAGTTGTGAAGATGAATATAGCTGCGGATGCCGTTTCGAGTCTCACGTGGGCTGTTGTAATCGTTCAGATAGATCTCGTTGTACTTCAGACTGCGCCAAAATCGTTCGATTGCGATATTATCGGTTGCACGACCTTTACCATCCATACTGATGCGAACGTTGTTCTCCTTCAGTAAATCAATGTATTGTGGACTTGTAAAATGGCTCCCTTGATCACTGTTTATAATGCCTGGTTTCCGCTTTGCCAGTGCCCGTTTCATCGTCTCGAGTATAAAACCAATCTCTAGGCTCTGATCAAGTTGCCAGTCTACGATATAACGCGAATACCAGTCTATAATGGCGTATAAGTACATCCAGCCCTGCTTCATCCGAATATACGTGATGTCAACACTCCAGACCTGTTCAGGCTCTGTAATCGCTAGTTTACGCAGGAGATAGGGATAGATCCTGTGCTGAAGATCACGTTTGCTCAGGTTCGGTCCTGGATAAATAGCCATGATTCCCATTTCGCGCATATAGCGCCGTACGGTGTTCTCGTGAATCGAATCGTTCTCACGATTCATAATGGAAGCGATCGTTCGATAGCCCATGAACGGGTGCTTCGTATAAAGCTCATCAATCCGGTGTTTAAGGCGTATTTCCTCCGGAGATGGAGGCACCGGCTTGTAATACAGGCTGGAGCGGTTAAGGCTCAGGAGGTCCGCTTGTATGAGGATGGAATGCTCTAGGCAGTCCCATTCTAATAAGTCTACTCGTTCGTCACGAGACAGGTTAGAGGCCAGATTTTTTTTTGAGCCACGACAATTGGGTGGTCAATCTGCCAACCTCGCCGTAGAGTTCGTCAATTTGCTGCTCGTATTCCTGTTTCATTTTCGTGATGCCTTTACGATCATCGACAAACAATTGTGAGAGGTTTTGAACGGCTTCTGATTTCCACCGGTTGAGGACATTGGTATGAATCCCCTCCTCCGTTGCGATCTGTGACACCGTCTTTTCTTCCTTCAGAATTTCCAGCACAATGCGTGCTTTCTCTTCAGGGCTGAACTTTCTTCTGCTAGTCGTCATACAACTAAGAAACTCCTTTTTTGCTGTCTAGATTATATGTAGCATTAT
>NZ_BCPS01000124.1:0-1478 GCF_016586185.1 Paenibacillus sp. EPM92 | reverse complement strand
CATCGCTTTGCTGTTTTGATGGTCTGCCGAGCTTGGGGCCGCTGAGTCGAATCCTAAGCTCCTTGCAATAGTTCAAGTTGTCTCGATTGCGGTAGATTTTGTCGGCCAGAATGACGGCAGGGTAATGCCCAAATCGCTGCTTGTATGTTTCCACCGATGCTTGCAGCGTTGTTGCCTCGTTGAAGCTGTCCCATTGCGCCGTTTCGATCCAGGCATAACCGTCCACCAGACTGGCAGCGATTTTGGCGCCGAACTCTACGTTCGCCCCAGCTTTGCCTCGAACCATCGGACGTACATGCGGCTGTTCGATACTCACGATGCGGTCGGAGATGACATGCGTCTTCTTCTCCATCATTTGGCGTTGTTGGCGGTAAAGCTCCGAGATGATCAGCAACTGGCGATAGTGTCTTTTGCTCAGCTCCGTGAAAGGCGTATGCGTCACAAGTGCTTCAATGATCCGCAGATCCCGTCCCACGTAGCCAAGTTGCTTTTTGATCGCTTTACGGATCACCTTGCCCGATGCCTTGCGTTGTTTGGATATGCCCAGGTACGATTTTCTGGCTTTCTCACGGTACGTGCGCGGCTTCTCCATCGCTCCGATATGGGGACGGTGCAGCACGTCAATGATGTCTTCGAGGATTTCACGGGCATGATTCAAAAGCCCCAAGTCCGTCGGATACTTGATGTCCGCAGGCGCACATGTCGCATCCAGCATGAGGGTGCCCCTGTTCGTGACATTCGCTGTCGGCGCAGCTGTGGATGGCAGGACGTGTGGCTTTCTCGCCATGTTACGGGTTTTCTTCGTCACATCGGGGGCGGGGGCCTCCTCAGGTATTGAGAACGCTTCCCCGACCTCCATGGTAATCTGCGAGCCGCCCGCATCGTTATCGTCATCATCGCGATCTCGCTTGGACGATTTCTGTTTCATCGCTACCTCTCGCTCGGCTTGCAGCGCGGCTTGGGCAATCCAATCGTTGACTTCAGCCAAGATTTCCAAGCCGAGCCGTTCCCGAAAATGCGTTAACAGAGAGTGATGAAACGGCTCTTCGTCTACATACTCGGTGTAGCCCAAGAAGAATTGCAAATATGGATTCTCTTGGATTTGCAGGGTCGTCTCGCGGTCACTTAAACCAAGACGCTCCTTGATGATGAGCGAGCCGAGAGCGATGCGTGCCGAGTAAGCCTTTTGGCCGATAGCTGGTGACTGGAACGATCTCACATATTTCTCTTCTACTATGCCCCAAGGGATGAGTGCTGCAAGCTGCACCCACCGATTAGCAGGATTTAATCTTCCGCCAAAGGGTAAATAGAAATTTTCTAACAGATCCGCCATATCTCGATTCAGCACGAACACTTTAGCTCACTCCATCTGCAAGGTTTTTTACCGTTTTTCCGTGTTTTCCTTGCAGATAAATTCGACAAAAGTGCCTTAAAACCCTTGCAGAACAGGGAATTTTTGATTATTCAGCAAGCCCTAA
>NZ_BCPS01000123.1:0-1478 GCF_016586185.1 Paenibacillus sp. EPM92 | reverse complement strand
GAGTCTGTCAATAATTTTGTGTAATCTCTCTTTCCCGAGTCTAGTAACAGTGAGCCGCGGCTTGACTTGGAACCTCCGGCAGGCATGATGTCCTTGCGAAAGGGCGAATAGCTGAAGACTGTTCGCACCGGCATCCAGCCTATCATGCCTGCCCCTCCAAGTAAAGCCGCTTTTAACGTACTTGAACGCGTTCTGGATAGTATACCGTGAGTTGCAGCAAAATCTGTCCCCAGTTTTGCACGCGGCCCGTCCACCTTTTTAGTACGTCCATCGTGGAAAGATATAACATTTTTAAAAGCGATTCATCCGTTGGAAAAATGCTCTTGCCTTTCGTGACTTTGCGAAGCTGCCGATGGTAGCTTTCGATCATGTTCGTCGTGTAGATGAGCTTCCGAAGTTCCGGAGGATACTTGAAGAAAGTCGACAATTCATCCCAGTTCTGCCTCCATGATTTCACTAACAGGGGATATTTACTTCCCCAGGTCTCTTCAAAACGATCCAGCTCCAGCAGAGCAGCTTCTTCCGTAGCCGCCTTGTAAATGGGTTTAAGGTCAGCCGTCACCTTCTTGAGATCTTTGTAGGATACGTATCGCGTGCTGTTTCGAATCTGATGAATGATACATTTTTGAATCTCCGTTTGCGGGTAGCATGCAGAGATGGCCTGGGTGAAGCCCGTTAGGTTGTCTACACAGGCAATGAGAATGTCCTGCACTCCACGATTCTTGAGATCATTCAGTACGCTGAGCCAGAACTTGGCGGATTCATTCTCGCCAATCCAAATGCCGAGTACGTCTTTGTTGCCTTCCAGATCAATCCCAATGACCATATAGGCCGCTTTGTTTACAATATGCCCGTCCTGCTTTACTTTAAAGTGGATCGCGTCCAAGAAGACAACCGTGTAGATGTTTTGTAGCGGCCGGTTTTGCCATTCCTTAATGATGGGAACAATTTTATTTGTAACGTTTGAAATGAGTGTAGGTGAAACCTCAACGCCATACAGATTCAGCAGGTGATCTTGAATATCTCGCGTGCTTACTCCCTTAGCATAGAGAGCCACAATTTGGTCTTCAATCCCTGTGACATTGGTTTGATGCTTCTTCACCACAACCGGATCAAACTCGCCCAAGCGGTCACGAGGCACTTGGATTTCAATGTCCCCATACTCCGAAGATACGGTTTTCTTGCTGTAACCATTGCGGCTGTTCTTTGTTTTTTTGCTTTTGGCATCGTAACGATCATACGCCAGCTGCGTATCCAACTCAGCTTGGAGCGCCTCTTCAAGTACGTCCTTAAACAATTCCTTCAAGGTTGTTTGAATGTGTTCAACCGATTGAAAGTTGTGTTCTTTTACAAACTCACGCAAATCCTTTTTGGTCCAAAACTTCTCGATCATGTCTTCGTACCTCCACCGGGTTTTCTATGATAAAAGTATGCCCATTTTTCCCCGGTTTAAGAGGTTACACGATTTATTTTACAGA
>NZ_BCPS01000122.1:0-1533 GCF_016586185.1 Paenibacillus sp. EPM92 | reverse complement strand
AAAGTCCAGCGGTAAGATGTCAAGTCCCTGATTCGCGGTAATTGGAAATTCTTTTGATGGAAAATCGCTTTGAGTCAGGAAAAATGGCATCACGAAATAAACCCTGAGTAAAATCGAGTGATTTTTCCAGGATATACCTCGATTTTACTGGGAATTCCCAATGGGCTTCGCAGAAAGTAGGTGAGAAGCTTTAGGCGTTAGTCACCTTCCTCCGCGGCGTGTAGACTTGGTCGTTGCGTAGCAGCACATCGACCAGACGCACAAGTTTTCTTGCGGTTAAGACGAGGGCGCGTTTGTGTTGGTGCTTCGTGACTTCGTTGTATTTTTTCCGGTAGTACTCTCCGAATTCTGCGTCGCGGTTCTTTACCAAGTTGGCAGCTTCAACCAGGTAATAACGCAGAAACCGGTTGCCGGATTTAATACGGGACGTTTCTTCGGCTTCAAACTTGCCAGACTGATTCTTTCGCCAAGTAAGCCCAGCGTACTTCGCCAGAGCGGCTTGATCATCAAAGCGATGGATGTCACCGATTTCGGCGATAATACCAGCGCTGTAGATCGGGCCGATACCGGGAATCGTCTTCAGGACGTTTTCACCGGGTAAGCCGGCGATAATGCGTTCAATCGCCTTGTCGAGCTCCTTGATTTGCTTCTGCGTACTTCGAATGGCTTCGATAGAAGTGCCCAGGATGATATCGATGGAGTCCTCGACGACTTTTGAGAGACGATAGGAAGCACGCGCGGCTTTCTGGATGCACCTCGCTACACCCTCCGGATCAGGGAATCGATTACGGCCCTTATCCTTGAGGTAGTCGGCTAAATCCGCCACATCCATCGAGCTGATCTCATCCAGGCTGTATTTCTCAAGGAGCAATTCAGTGATGGCATGGCCGAAGGCGGAGCTCTCCACCTCCGCGGAGAACGCACTGCACTTGTAGAACAGGTGCTGGAGAAAGTACTGCTTCTCTCGTGTCAGGTTGTGGACGAGGTGAAACCGCATGCGGGTCAGTCTTTGAAGAGCGATGTACTGCTCTTGGGCGACAACGGTCATCGGCAGCCTTCCAAAACGCAGCCTGTCTGCAATAATCCAGGCATCGATGCGGTCGTTCTTATCGAGGTCCACATAGGCTTCCTTGAACTTGCTAATGAGCTTCGGATTAATGGTAAATACCTTCGTATGCCGCTCGCTGAGAAGCTTGTCCTCATGCAGGAACATGGCGGGGTGCCAACTGTAAACCGATGTTGATTCCAGACCGATGTGAATCTCCGATGGCTTGATGCGGTCAGCGTGGGCAAGGATCTGATCCCGCAGGTGGCAGGCACCGTGGTAGTTGTTGAGCACCGTGAACGCTTGGAGGGTATCGCCGCCACTATCCATGATGCACACCTTTAAATCTTGCGAACTCACGTCAATCCCGACAAACAACTTCACGTGGGATTCCTCCTTTCTTTATGGGATTCAGGGACTGGACCTTTCGGGATGCCCCCAGCGCACTCGCCGTTCAATCACCCTCGCATATGAGAACTCACTTCGGT
>NZ_BCPS01000121.1:0-1599 GCF_016586185.1 Paenibacillus sp. EPM92 | reverse complement strand
AATTGGGAAATCTCATCTTGAGGGGGGCTTCACGCTTAGATGCTTTCAGCGCTTATCCCGTCCGTACTTGGCTATCCAGCCGTGCTCCTGGCGGAACAACTGGTACACCAGCGGTACGTCCATCCCGGTCCTCTCGTACTAAGGACAGCTCCTCTCAAATTTCCTGCGCCCACGACAGATAGGGACCGAACTGTCTCACGACGTTCTGAACCCAGCTCGCGTACCGCTTTAATGGGCGAACAGCCCAACCCTTGGGACCTACTTCAGCCCCAGGATGCGATGAGCCGACATCGAGGTGCCAAACCTCCCCGTCGATGTGGACTCTTGGGGGAGATAAGCCTGTTATCCCCAGGGTAGCTTTTATCCGTTGAGCGATGGCCCTTCCATGCGGTACCACCGGATCACTAAGCCCGACTTTCGTCCCTGCTCGACCTGTTTGTCTCGCAGTCAAGCTCCCTTATGCCTTTGCACTCTTCGAATGATTTCCAACCATTCTGAGGGAACCTTGGGGCGCCTCCGTTACTCTTTAGGAGGCGACCGCCCCAGTCAAACTGCCCACCTGACACTGTCCCCGTACCGGTTCACGGTACCAGGTTAGAACTCCGATACGATCAGGGTGGTATCCCAACGGCGCCTCCACCCACGCTGGCGCGCAGGCTTCCCAGGCTCCCACCTATCCTGTACAGATCGTACCAAAGTCCAATATCAAGCTGCAGTAAAGCTCCATGGGGTCTTTCCGTCTTGTCGCGGGTAACCTGCATCTTCACAGGTATTAAAATTTCACCGGATCTCTCGTCGAGACAGCGCCCAAGTCGTTACGCCATTCGTGCGGGTCAGAATTTACCTGACAAGGAATTTCGCTACCTTAGGACCGTTATAGTTACGGCCGCCGTTTACTGGGGCTTCGGTTCACAGCTTCGGGTTGCCCCTAACCGCTCCCCTTAACCTTCCAGCACCGGGCAGGCGTCAGCCCGTATACTTCGCCTTGCGGCTTCGCACAGACCTGTGTTTTTGCTAAACAGTCGCTTGGGCCTTTTCACTGCGGCCCCCTCGGGCTATTCACCCTACCGAGGCACCCCTTCTCCCGAAGTTACGGGGTCATTTTGCCGAGTTCCTTAACGAGAGTTCTTCCGAGCGCCTTAGCATGCTCTGCTCGCCTACCTGTGTCGGTTTGCGGTACGGGCACCTTCTCCCTGGCTAGAGGCTTTTCTTGGCAGCCTGAACTCATGACCTTCGGTACTTAAATTTCCCTCCCCATCACAGCCCAGCCTTACGGTGTGCGGATTTGCCTGCACACCAGCCTCACTGCTTGGACGAGCATCCATCAGCTCGCGTCACTATCCTTCTGCGTCACCCCATTGCTCATAACGGTTCACGGTGGTACAGGAATTTCAACCTGTTGTCCTTCGACTACGCCTTTCGGCCTCGCCTTAGGTCCCGACTTACCCTGAGCGGACGAACCTTCCTCAGGAACCCTTAGGCTTACGGCGGATCAGATTCTCACTGATCTTTTCGTTACTCATACCGGCATTCTCACTTGTATGCAGTCCACCAGTCCTCACGATCCAGCTTCTACCCGCATACAACGCTCCCCTACCC
>NZ_BCPS01000120.1:0-1628 GCF_016586185.1 Paenibacillus sp. EPM92 | reverse complement strand
TAGTTGCTCCTGAAAAAGTCCAATTTTAAAAATGGTCTCGGGGAGCCGAGTGGTTTTGTGGATGTCGGTTCCCCCGGATTTCTATTTCTACCTTAGTTTTGAAGCATTTTTGCTGCTCTTTGCAGATTGTGGGTCAGGATTCCGAAGCCGACCCAGCATTTTGAGCCAGCAAAGCCCCGGTACCTGCTGCGGTTCAAACCGTACTTGCGCTTGAGAAGACTAATCTTCGCTTCTCCGGCTGCACGGTAACGCTGCAAGTCCTTAAACCATTTTTCGTTTTCGTACTCCGTGCGGGCAATGCCTTTCTTGCCCTTTCGCGGCAAGCTGGCTCGCTTTACACCAAGTTCAGTAATGGCTGCTTCATTCTTCTTGCTTGAGAAGCCGCGGTCGGTGGCTACGGCCTGCGGTGCTTTGCCGAACTGCTTGATATGTGCTTCTATGGCGGGAACAAGCAATTCGTCATCAGAGGGATTTCCCTCATAGACGGCGTAACCGGTGACGAAGCCGCTTTCCGTCTCGTCGATTCGCACCTTGTATCCGAACTCCGTGCCTTTGGCTAGCTTGCCCTTCTTGATCGGCCTGGCTTCGGGGTCAAAGAAGCTGACGATACGATCGGCGATGATACGATTGCCGGAGACGACCTGTCTGGCTTGTTCCAGCAGTTTCCCGGTAAGCTCGACCGCCGCCGACAGTTTTGCTTTGCTTTGCTGAACGGCCGTTTTGCCCTTGTCTTGCAGTTTTTCTACGACGCTTTGTGCACCCTTTACGACGCTGTCGGTTACTTCGATTACGCTTTGCGTAATCTTGTCAACTTCTTCCCACGATTCCCGTGTGCGACGCCGCAGTACTTTGGCGATGGACAGAATCTTTTCTTTAACTTCAGCCGTACGATCTTCAAAGCCTTGAACGGCGTGGGAAGCGACCTTGCGGATTTTCTGAATCATTCGCGTGATGACCTTCACACCATCCTGCAATAGCGTAGCATCTGTCGGGTGATGAATGTCGGATTCCACGACAGTCGTGTCTGTACGGAATTTACGGGTTTTCAGAATCGCTTTTTCTTCACACTGTTTGATAAGCGCAGCGTTGATGTCCTGGGCGATTTTATCGCCGTAGCGTTTGCGGGCATAGATGAGCGTGGACGGATCCGGCATCTTCTCATCGATGGCAATACGGCAGAACATTCGCCAGGTGATGCTGTCGCCAACTTCCTTCACGAGCGACTCGTAGCCCAAATTATATTTGTGTTTCAAGACCATAAGACGGATGTACTTCTCGATCGCCAGCGTAGGGCGACCGCTCTTCTTGCCTTTCGGATGCAGCTTCGCGAATGGTTGAAGAAATTTTTCGTCGTCCAGCAAGCGATCGATGATGGCAAGTTCGGCCGGCAGCGTTCTAACAGCTTCCGGAAGAATCGCATCCCACATCGTTATTTGCTCGTCACGAAGTTTCAACATTTTCATCACCTCAAGGAAGGATTCCCGAGGCTCTGCGTTGAACTCCTTAAACAAAGGAATTCTTCCCTCGGGGATGGATGGATTGTTATCTGGACAATAACAATTTCCATTTTGAGGTGCCGAATTCCTTTTTATTTTGTCAAAATAGCCCGACTTTTTCAGGGGTAACTA
>NZ_BCPS01000119.1:0-1769 GCF_016586185.1 Paenibacillus sp. EPM92 | reverse complement strand
TTACCTCCTATTTTTTTGTGTGTTATATACTTTTTAGTTCGTTATATACACCTTACCCTTATATTCCACATATTGTAAATATCGAAGTATGACGAATTGTGTAAATCTTTTTTTACGGCAGATTAACCAGCGCATTAAACTTTTTCTTATGTTGTTTGAAGTAAATCTCTCTGGATTTCGAAGGAAGCGCTGGCGCATTACACTTTCACCGAGTCCTGCATTCCATTAAGTACGTTGTTCAAATGTACTTTCTAAACTGCCGTAATCCGCCTGTTTATAATCGCCTCGCAAAAGGTCTGCAACGGACCCGCGGCAAGGATTTCCTTTAGTTCACCCTGCAATACGGTATTAAACTCTCGTAAGCTCATTTTGACGCTAGCAAATATGCTACCGCTTGGTATTGCGGTAACAGGCCATACTGGAAAAGGCCACTACATAATGTAGTGACCTCATTACTCCTGGGATTCGCACACGATTTCAACACTGCTCCGGCTTCAACAAACCAAAGTATGGTATAATTTACTTACATCGTAGTGTGCTCGCATGGGGTGTTGGCTCCTCCGAAAGGAGATGAGCCGGTGTTCGTTCAAATAAAAAACGTTTATCTGCCTAAAGGTGAATATTCACCTGACTGAGTATGAATCCTTTTATAATTCGAATATCTTTAATACTTTAGTATAGTATGTAACTCAATAACTGGATGTTTTAGAAATACCATCGTGGTCCAGTCCCTCCTGTCGGCCAATACTGTTTATTCCATGCGTGGGTTAATTGAATGGGTGAGTTCAAGTGCATCTTCCTTTCTAATTCACTTCTGACATATAATTTAGCAAAAAATTAGTCTACTACGTGTCAGAGAATACACGTTCGCATTTCATATTAGCAGCATCGATTATTGAGTTATCGATCTGCAGCTCTGTTGGCTCTATATCTCAGAAAATTTATGTTCGTATTATGAAAAAAGACATTTGCAAATTTAATTGCGAATGTCTTTTTATAGCAGCTTATGAGGATGCAAACTTAAAAGTTACACTACGATTCCTCCCATTCAGATAGATCTTCATACCATTCAGATTGTACTCCCTGGGGAGAAGTGCGTTTCGCGTAATCACAGCCACCGTCAACTGAAACTTTACCACATCTACATGTTTGAAAATCATGCACCGTCTATAATGCTCCCATAGGTTGAGACACAGGGGAGTGAAAAATAAGTTATAATGAAGCTATGGAAAAACGGAACCGATATACCTCAGAGTTTAAGACAAAGGTCGTCCTGGAGGTCCTTCGAGAGGAGCAGACCGTCAACGAGATCGCAGCCAAATATGAATTGAGCCCAGTCATGATCAGCCGGTGGAAGGCTGAATTCCTTGAGCGTGCCTCCATGGTGTTCGAGAAGAAGACCAGTGAAGCCGACAAACTGAAAAAGGAGTACGAGAGCAAGCAAGAGCATCTAGAAAAGCTGGTCGGCCAACTCACAGTTGAGGTTGACTGGCTCAAAAAAAAAAAATCTGGCCTCAAATGAACCGCTGGAAGCCCGGAAAGCGATGGTAGAGCGCGACCATACCGAGATCACAGTGAAGCTTCAGGCAAACCTGCTGAGTGTGAAACAGAACGAGCGTATACCGTCCGAGCAAGGAGCAACAAGAAAGCGAAGAGAATGTGCAGCTCATGCATCGAATCGATGAGATCTATATGAAGCACCCTTACTTCGGTTACCGACGCATGACAAATTTTCTTCGGGACCAGGGCTCCGAGATCAATCGTAAGCA
>NZ_BCPS01000118.1:0-1821 GCF_016586185.1 Paenibacillus sp. EPM92 | reverse complement strand
CTCCCACTATAAAGTAATGTTTTCTCCTGTTTTCTCGCTTATTCTTAGAATTTCAACATTGACAGTTTTAAGAGATATTGGTGGAGAATGTACTCTACACCACGATTTTCTGTAAGAGCGTAGGCGGGAACAGAGCTTAGGAATAATCTACTTCCAAAACTGTGGATAAATGGTATGATCGCACAGTGGATCTCCACTTTCACCCTCGGGGTTTACCCTCCCATGTCACACTGGGTCTATGCCCTTACATTCCTTCGTTCTACCTCTCAAGGGGTGGAGGCCGATTCTTGCTCCTTTACGGGGTCTTAGCCCTTATTGAATGTAGTACTTCGGCTTCTCCGGTGCTTCCGTTGTCTAAGTTGTACACATGTGAATAAGCGATTTACAGGCTGTCTGCTTCTTTGTTTTAAGCGGCCACTTGCTGCATCTGGATCTGCCGCGCAGGGCCTATTACGTCGATTGCATTGTACTCTCTTTGTTTTGTCCCCAACGTATGCAAAACTCGAATCAGTTTCCCACATAAGGCTATTAGGGACTGCTTTTTCTTCAGTGGATTTTGACTCCGCGTCGTGTAGTGCTTGTGAAGCGCCTTGAACGCTTCGTTCTTTGCTACCATCGGCATCACTGCCCGAAACAGCAACGCACGTAACCGTGAGCGTCCGCGCTTGCTAATTCCTGTCTTGCCTTTCCGCTTTCCCGAGCTGTTTTCTTTGAGATTCAGCCCAGCGAGCCGGATAATCTGTTGACCATGGTCGTAGTTGTTCAGGTCACCAACTTCAGCTAGTAATCCAGCTACGGTAATGGCTCCAATCCCCGGAACAGAGAGCATGTATGCCGCTCCCGGGATGTTCTCAAGGATCTCCAGGACCTTAGTCATAATCTCTTCCAATTGCTTACTAAATAGATCATATTGACCCAGCAACGTGCTTAATTCCATTCGAGCCGCCATACAACCTTCCGTCAACCCAATGGAGACCGTTGCAGCGGCTACTAACTTCTCCGCGCGCTTGATACCCACGCCACGCTTCACTTCTGTCTTCCAGTGAGCCAGGACGTCTCTAGCTCCCTTGGAGACGATGTCTGATGGCATGGGGAACGCCCGCATCGTCATCAGCGATGCCTTACCTTCCCATTGCTTGAACACGTTAGCGTACTCGGGGAAGAACCGGTCAAACCAGTTACTGATACGGCCCTTTACTTGCGTTAGGCTGGCCGATACCTTTTCCCGAAGATTCATTAGGATCCGCAGTTCCGCATATTCCTTCGTTGGCAGTTTCGGTTCGGAGTATTTTCCGTTTCGAATAAGATCCGCGATGACTTTAGCATCCTTATAGTCGCTCTTCGTCTGTGAGTTATCCTCAAGCTCTTTCGTCTTGTTCACATGATGCGGGTTGACGACAACGATCTGAATATTTTGCTCTTGTAGATATGCAGCTAACGGAAACCAGTAGTGTCCAGTAGGCTCGATGCCAAACACAATGTCTGTTTTCCCATGTGCCTGCTCAAGCTCCTTCATCCACGTTACCAGCTTCGCCAACCCATTCTGATCGTTATGGAAAGTGCAATCCTTCCCGAGTTCAATCCCGCGAAAATCTACGGCTCTTGCGACGTGTACCTTCTTCGCGATATCTGCGCCAACTACCAGTGTCGATTCGGTAATTCGTGTAATTCGTTGATTCTGCTTCTGTTTCAGTTTATACTTCATATTGAGCGTCCTCCTTCTAATTAGGGCAGTGAATGGCCACCATTCCAAGACCCAGCATACAGGAGGCGCTTTTTCTTTTCAAAGAGCAAATTACTTCATTACAGGAATGGCTCCTT
>NZ_BCPS01000117.1:0-1827 GCF_016586185.1 Paenibacillus sp. EPM92 | reverse complement strand
TTTCCTCCCACTATAAAGTATCGTTTTCTCCTGTTTCCTCACTCATTCTCAGTATTTCAACTTTGACAGCCTAAGAGATAGTAGTGGAGAATGTACTCTGCACCTCGATTTCCGTAAGAGCGTAGGCGGGAACAGAGCTTAGGAATGACCTTCTTCCAAAACTGTGGATAATTGGTATGATCGCACAGTGGATCTCCATATTCACCCTCGGGGTTTACCCTCCCATGTCACACTGGGTCTATGCCCTTACATTCCTTCGTTCTACCTCTCAAGGGGTGGAGGCCGATTCTTGCTCCTTTACGGGGTCGTTGCCCTTACTGAATGTAGTACTTCGGCTTCTCCGTGCTTTCGTTGTCTAAGTTGTACACATGTGAATAAGTTGATCTGCAGGCCGTTTGTTTCCTTGCTTTAAGCAGCTTCTTGCTGGATCTGGAACTGCCTTACTGGACCCATAACATCGATTGCACTGTACTCTCTTTGCTTTGTCCCCAGCGTATGCAGGACTCGAATCAGTTTTCCACATAACGCGATGATCGATTGTTTCTTCTTCAGTGGATTCTGGCTCCTCGTCGTGTAATGCTTATGAAGCGTCTTGAACTCTTCGTTCTTCGCTACCATGGGCATCACCGCTCGGAACAGCAGCGCTCGTAAACGTGACCGTCCGCGCTTGCTAATCCCGGTCTTACCCTTCCGCTTTCCCGAACTATTCTCTTTGAGATTTAGCCCGGCAAGCCGGATAATCTGCTGGCCATGATCGTAGTTGTTCAAGTCACCGATCTCGGCCAGAAATCCAGCTACAGTAATTGCCCCAACCCCGGGTACGGTAAGCATTTCCTTCGTTCCTGGGATGTGTTCAAGGATCTCCAGCACTTTATCCATAATCTCTTCCAATTGGCTGCTGAAAAGGTCGTATTGACCCAACAGTGTGCTTAGCTCTACCCGAGCTGCCATACTGCCTTCCGTTAGTCCGATAGAGGCTGTGGCGGCCGCTACTAACTTCTCCGCGCGCTTGATGCCCACACCGCGTTTCACTTCCGTCTTCCAGTGTACTAGGACGTCTCTAGCCCCCTTGCCGACGATGTCCGCTGGCGTCGGGAACGCCCGCATGGTCATGAGCGATGCCTTGCCCTCCCATTTCTTGAATACGCAAGCATACTCGGGGAAGAACCGGTCGAACCAGTTGCTGATTCGGCCTTTCACTTGCGTCAGGCTGGCTGATACCTTCTCCCGCAGATTCATCAGGATTCGCAGTTCCGCGTATTCCTTCGTCGGCAGTTTCGGTTCTGAGTATTTTCCATTCCGAATGAGATCCGCAATGACCTTTGCATCTTTGTAGTCGCTCTTCGTCTGCGAGTTATCCTCAAGCTCTTTCGTCTTGTTTACGTGATGCGGATTAACGACGACGACCTGGATTTGTTGTTGTTCCTGCAGATAGGCAGCTAACGGAAACCAGTAGTGTCCGGTAGGCTCGATGCCAAACACAATGTTCGTCTTCCCGTGTGCTTGACCAAGCTCCTTCATCCACGTTGCCAGCTTCGATAGTCCTTCCTGATCGTTGTGAAATACACAGTCCTTCCCAAGTTCAATGCCTCGGAAATCTACGGCACGTGCGACGTGAACCTTCTTCGCGATATCTGCACCGACCACCAGTGTCGATTCGGTAATTCGTGTAATCCGTTGATTCTGCTTTTGTTTCAGTTTATACTTCATATTGAGCGTCCTCCTTCAAATTAGGGCAGTGAATGGCCACCATTCCAAGACCCAGCATACAGGAGGCGCTTTTTGTTTTCAAAGAGCAAATTACTTCATTACAGGAATGGCTCCTTT
>NZ_BCPS01000116.1:0-1903 GCF_016586185.1 Paenibacillus sp. EPM92 | reverse complement strand
TTTGTGCGCCACGCATGGCGACTAACTAGGCGGTGAAAGTCCGCTGTGGGGGTTTGTAGTTACCAACCACTAGCCAAGAGCAAGGGTGTCCATCGCGAGGTGGAATCTGAAGGAAGCTGGAGGCAAAATTCCGACCCGAGGAACACGAACATCATCAGGCATAAGGTATGGGATGAGCTTGCAAAACAAAGCGAAGTCCAATCAACTACACGGACGTACCATTGTAAATGATGCGGGTGCATGGAAGGAAAGTGAGTCGTCTTACCGTGGGAGGTCTCATGGACGTGAGGAGATGGACTTCGAATCACGGTTGAAACAAGATTTATCATGAGAAGTCAGCAGACGCCATAGTACCTTCTGCCGTCGACAGCAGAAGGGAAGGGCTGAACCTTAGGAGGTGATCATCAATGAATGTTACCAGAACAGGAGCAAAGGGCAGCCAACTTCGAAAAGAAGGCTCCACGCAGAAAGATAGTGCGGAACACGAAGGATATGCGGGAGTGCACATTCCTGAGAGGATAGCTGAAAAGGACGATGCCAACACAAGCAAGTCGGGGGATAAGTTGCTTGAGAAGATCGTGAGCCGAGACAACCTGAACGAAGCGTTCAAGCGAGTCAAAGCGAATAAGGGAACGCACGGAGTCGACGGGATGGGAGTAGATGAACTTCTACAATATCTCAGAGAAAACGGTGAAACCATCAAACAACAAATCCTGGACGGCAAATACCGTCCAAATCCCGTTCGACGGGTCGAAATCCCGAAAGAGAACGGAAAGAAAAGAAATCTGGGAATCCCAACGGTGGTGGACCGATTCATCCAGCAGGCTATTGCCCAAGTGTTGACACCGATCTACGAAAAGCAATTTTCGGAGAACAGTTACGGCTTCCGCCCGAAACGGAAAGCACACGATGCGATCCGGAAAAGTCAGGTGAATATTGATGATGGCTATGAACATGTCGTCGACATGGATCTGGAGAAATACTTCGATACGGTCAACCAAAGTAAGCTGATCGAAGTGCTGTCTAGAACCATAAAGGACGGACGAGTCATATCGCTCATTCACAAATATCTGAAGGCTGGCGTGGTCGTTAAACACAAATTCGAAGAAACGGAACTCGGCGTGCCACAGGGAGGGAACCTAAGTCCAATCCTGAGCAACATCATGTTAAATGAATTGGATATGGAACTAGAGAAGAGAGGACATCGTTTCGTTCGTTATGCAGACGACATGCTCATCTTCTGCAAGAGCAGAAGGAGCGCGGAACGAACATTGACAAATATCCTCCCCTTCATCGAACAGAAATTGCTCCTCAGGGTGAATCGAGAAAAGACGGTTGTGGATGAAGCGAAAAGAATAAAGTTTCTTGGCTTCTCATTCTATAGCCGAAAGGGACAAACAAAGGTCAGGATACATCCTAAATCGATCTCCAAGATGAAAGCCAAAGTAAAAGAGCTGACGTCGAGAAGTAACGGTATGGGGAACGATGACCGGGCAATGAAACTCAAACGGTACATCACGGGGTGGGTGAACTACTTCAAGATTGCCGATATGAAGAAGTTGCTCCAAACGACGGACGAATGGATGCGAAGGCGAATTCGAATGATTTTCTGGAAACAATGGAAACGGGTGAGAACAAGATTCGATAGATTGAAGTCACTTGGAATCCATGATCAGAAGGCATGGGAATACGCAAACACAAGAAAGGGCTATTGGCGAACGTCCAACAGCCCGATCCTCGCAACATCCCTCAACAACACCACAATTAAGAATCTGGGATTCCTATTCTTTTCAGATTATTACCGGCAAGTCACTGTGTAAACTTAGGAACCGCCGTATACCGAACGGTACGTACGGTGGTGTGGGAGGTCGGCTACTCAAATAATGAGTAGCCTCCTACCCGA
>NZ_BCPS01000115.1:0-2523 GCF_016586185.1 Paenibacillus sp. EPM92 | reverse complement strand
AGCGTGCGCCCGTAAGCAACCCGAAAGGTGTTGCGCGGAGCATTTGGATGTTGCCTTAAGCAAGCAACAAGTAAAAATATCAAAGTGCCATCAGGCACAACTTGCCATCGACAACTAACCCGGCGGGGAAACCCAAAAGGAAAAACAGCATGTTGCTAAAGGCGTAAGTCAGATTAACTTCCAAATCTGCGACTGAATGCCGAGATGGAAAGTCATGTACGAGGATGAAAGCTAAACTGCTTGAAGGGCAGTCAGAGATTGGTGCTAACCATCACCCCGGCGAAAGGAAGATGATACGCCGTTGTTCCGGCAGAAAGCATTTTGCTGTCTGCTTTCTGCGAGATATTCGGAACAAATCAGCCACAAGAAGTGGAAAATGACGAAAACCCCATCCGACAACATGACAAGCTTATCCAAATGATTCTAAACGGGGATTGCCTAAACTGAAACGCCCAAGGGCTATTCACTACTAAGGTGATGAATATTCAGCATGGCAACGGAGCCGTCGTAGTAGTTCGAGAGCGTTAACGGCGCTCACATGGCGAAGGACGGCAGTCTATCTTTCAATATAAAATTGGGAAGGATGTGTGAGACATTGAGAGAACCCATGAGCGTATTGAAAAATCTTTCAGAGAGAGCAACAGACAAACAGTACAAATTTCAGCGTCTATACAGGAATTTGTACAACCCGGAATTCTACTATCTTGCCTACCGCAACATCAGAAGCTCCCCGGGCAGTATGACACCTGGTGTGGATGGTACAAGCATAGATGGTATGAGTGAAAAGCGCATAGAGGCCATTATCCACTCACTCAGAGATTTCAGCTATCAGCCAAACCCGGCGAAAAGGACATATATTGCGAAGAAAAACAGTAGCAAGAAGCGTCCGCTGGGTATCCCGTCATCCAACGATAAATTGATACAAGAAATTGTGAGAATGCTGTTAGAGAGTATTTATGAGCCTAATTTTTCGGATCATTCACATGGATTCAGGCCGAAAAAAGGCTGTCATACGGCTTTACAGCAAATTCAAAATAGTTTTACAGGTATCAAATGGTTTGTGGAAGGCGATATCAAGGCATGTTTTGACAGTTTTGACCACCATGTACTAATCAGCATACTCCGCAGAAGAATCCATGATGAAAATTTCATTGCGCTCATATGGAAGCTGTTAAAAGCAGGATATATGGAGCAATGGCAACATCACAGGACGTTTAGCGGCACAGCGCAGGGTTCGGGAGCAAGTCCAATACTGGCAAACATTTATTTGTCAGAGTTGGATAGCTTCATGGAACAGTATAAAGAAAGCTTTGATTACGGCTGTAGCCATGCTAATCTCGAATATGGCAAAGCCGCAAGCAAGCTATTCTACATCAGGAGAAGAAACCGAAATAATTGGGGAAATTGGAGTGCGCTTGAACGTAAAGAAGCGTTGCTTGTACAGAAGCAGGCACAGGATACACTTCATTCCTCCCCCAGTAAACTACAATGTGACACTGGGTTTAAAAGGATACAGTATTGTAGATATGCTGATGATTTCATCATCGGTGTAATCGGTTCACGCGAAGATGCTGAAAAACTGAAAACTGTCCTGAAAGAATTTCTGCACACCGCTCTGAAGCTAGACCTGTCGGACGAAAAAACCAAGATAACGCATTGTCTGGATAAAGCGCGCTTTCTTGGTTATGACATTACGCTATCTAATTCTACGTCCACAAAAAGGGACAAGCGTGGTCAAATACGCAAGACAAACAGTGGAACGGTCAAGCTGTATGTGCCTAAAGAGAAATGGCTGAACAAGCTGAAAGAGTACGGGGCTATCGCAATCCGGCAGGATGATTGTGGCAGAGAGAAATGGGTTACACTTCATCGAAGTGAGCTTGTTAATCGTACTGACATAGAAATCCTGTCCAAAATCAACGCTGAAATACGGGGTATGTACAACTACTACTGTATAGCCAACAATGCAACTGTCATAAAAAACTTTGCGCACAATTTGGAATACAGTATGTACAAAACCTTTGGCTTGAAATACAAGTGCAGCGTCAAGAAAGTCATTGCCAAATTCAGTCACAACGGAGCATTTGGCGTAGCCTATGAAACGAAAAGCGGAAGAAAATTCAGTGAGTTATACAACTCTGGGTTTAGACGTAAAAAACGTGCAATCCCATTTGACACTGACACCCTGCCGCAATACATCTATTATGGGCGACCAGATCAACTGCGTGACCGGCTGAAAGTAGGGGTTTGCGAACTGTGCGGAATCAACACAGAAAGTCCCCAAGTCCATCATGTGCGGAAACTTAAAGATTTAACGGATAATACACCGTGGGAAGAAATGATGAGAGTAAAACGGCGAAAGACGCTCGTTGTTTGCTCTGCTTGCCACGAGAAAATTCATCTAATCTGAAAGATGATAGACGGAGAGCCGTATACACTGAGAGGTGTACGTACGGTTCGGGGGCGAGGTCACGGAAACCTACTGTAGCAACACAGTAAGGCGCCGTTGACCTTAGCCTACAA
>NZ_BCPS01000114.1:0-3239 GCF_016586185.1 Paenibacillus sp. EPM92 | reverse complement strand
TGTTACTGATACCGTATCATAACCAGAAATCGACGACGTTAATTGTCCGGTGATTGACGCTAAACTGACCAATAACGGGAAAAGCCTAGAATAGAGGCTTTTCCCGTTATTCATTAGATTTCGACCTGATAGGTATCTTTCTTTCTCAGATAAAACCGAGCTTCTCTCATGATTACATACCAGTCATGATCTAGCTCGATCCTGCATGGAACTCCTCGATCACCAATTCGGATCTCCAGGCATTCTCCACAGTGAAGGGGATACGTTTTGTCATCAATGTTGACCACCCAGCAGGCCGCATCCCGGTCGAACGTCATTTTGGTCCACTGTCTGGTCATGACAGTTCACCCTGGATCACATGCTTGACCATATGATCGTCAATAATGCGGCGTTTGTTCTGCGCTCCATAGATCAGGCAATGGGTACAAACTTTATTGATGAGCCGGGCGGAACCGCTAGAGAATCGGTAAATCTCATCGACAGCCCCATCAGAGAAAATGTCATGATCACTGCCTGCATAAGTAAGGTGGCGTTTGATGTATTCCCCAGCCTGTGCCCGATCAAAATGAGGTAACTTGCACTGGAGATCGATTCGCTGCCGGATGGCGGCGTAAGCTTGGAGACGAAGCCGATCCCAGAGTTCACTTTGTCCAACCAAGATAAGCGCCATGGGACTCTGTGCGTCCATCTTGAAGTTCAGCAGGAACCGTACTTCCTCGAGCATTTCCCGATCTAGCAGGTGAGCTTCGTCGACGACGACGACGGGCTGAAGCCGGTGAATCCCTCGCATGAGTTCAATCTCTCGGTGCAACTGCCGTTTGGCATCACCGCGGTAGAATTTCGACTCGCATCCAAGCTGCTCGAGCATCCCCTTGTAGAAGTGGCGGGGGGTCAGCTTCGAATCTGACAGATACAGGATTTTGTACTTCGCCGCATCGAGTGCCGCCGTAAACCGGCGAATGGTTGTCGTTTTACCTGTGCCGCAATCACCGGTAATGACTGCAAAAAGCTGGCGCTCGGCGGCGTATTCCAGCCTGCCTAGCATTTCCTCCAGCATGACCGACTGGTAGAGCTCCTCGGTAGGCATATCCCGCGAAAACGGCGTGCGGCTAAGCGCGTAGAACGTTTCAAACATCCCCGTTCACCTCTTTCCGAACCGTTCGGTAGGAGACGGCAGGCGCTTGCTGTTCATGGCGCTTTTGATGGTTCTGCTCAGCTCCGCGCAGGAGACGGGAGGTGTCCGCAGGCTCTTTTTGCATATGATCCGGCAGCGGCGGCCGCTTTCCGGACCGTTCTCCAATGACCAGCTCACGTGCCTTCCAAGGTGTATGCCCCTCGTACTCGATCGTCACTTCCGTGATGTCGGCAGGATCGTAGACGACCTGAACTGTCTGCCCGATGAACAGGATGCCGACCTCGTATTTCTTGCCCATAAAGCTGATGCATCCGGCCTTGTCGACCTTCCGGTCCTCACAGTGGAGGAATGCGTTTGCCAGCAATTCCGGTTCCACGAAACGCAGAGCTTTTGTGTCGCTTCGAAATGCCGTCTCCGGGTTTTTCCCATCCAATGCAGAGTGCGGTTTGTTCTGATGACATTCCGAAAGCCATACCTGAAACCATGTGTTCAGGTGATCCAGCGTTTGCGGCTTCTCGAGCTGTACCTCGCTCAGAAATCCTTGCACCACGCCGTTTAGCCGTTCTACTTTACCTTTCGATTCTGGAGAAAAGGGCTTTGCAAATAATAGACGGACACCCAACTTGGAGCAGGTTCGATTCATCCATTTGGTTCGATACTGCTTCCCATTGTCGAAGTAGACGGCTTCAGGCACGCCGTATTTTTCGATCGCTTTCCGGAAGCAATCTTCGACGATCGCCTTCTCGAGCGACTCGTAGAACGCACCATGAAGCACGAACCGCGTAGCGTCATCCACGAACAGAACCAGATACACCTGTTTGTTTGTGCCTTCCTGCCCAATGGGCAAAAAGGGACCATACTTGATGTCGCTCTGCCACAAAGCGTTGCGGTGCCGCTTCTGAAACCGCCGGGCAGCGATACCGCTGCTCGCGTACATCCGCATCTGCCGGGAACTGTAGCCGCGTGCTGCGAGTTTTTCCTGCAACGTGCTTCGTTTCAGTACCCCCGGCTTGACTTTGTCTTCCCACTCCAGGATCTGAATAATCTGGCTCACACTGCGCCCTGGTACTTCACGCCGCAGGAGAATGGCTTGTTCCAACAGTTCTGCCGGGATGGCATCCACTCCCGGCTTTCTGCCCTTTTCCTTCGGCCTCAGTCCATTGAATCCTTCTGCCCGGTACTGCGCCAAATAACGGCGCAAGGTGCGCTCGGATAGTCCGGTCTGCTCACAGATTGCCGCTTTGATTTGGCTGGCCTTTGCCGGGTCCAATCCAGCTGCCAAGAGCGGCGACAACAACTGCACCCGGTTTGCTGCAATCTCTTCCGCTTTTCTCTGATCTTTCAATACTCATGCCTCCATTCGGTAGGATTAACATGAGTCTAGCCCAGAGGGGCGCGGACAGGAATGCAGAACGGGTCTGTGACCCAAGCATTGGAATTGGCGATAGGGCGGACAGCTCTGCCCAGCCAGCCGATGGCGTTGCCGACGAACCGTCCTAGACGTTGGAGTGCGGACTGTGGAGAGCCGGACGAGTTCTCCACAGGTAAGTTGAACCGAATGGCAATCGATTGCAAACAGCCTTGAGCATACACCACCCAAGCGAGGAACCAGCTTTTCCACCGTCGGATGGTCGATTCATCCGCCGCCACGTTCGTGTGAGCCGGCTCCGATAACACCCCTTCGATGCTTTCCGCATCGTAGCGTCGGTACGGCACGAGCAAATCTGGCAATTCATGATGAATTTTCCCACAAGGTTTACAACGTAGACGGCGAATGACGAGCTTCGCCCGATCTCCACAGCTCTTGTACCACACCCGCCGTCTGCTGCCGACTACATCCAAGACACCGCCACAACACGGACATGGTACGATTTCCACACTCCTAACCAAAAACGCCGGCTTCGTTCTCCTTCTCAACCAGTGTAAACTTTGATACAATGACCATGTGTAGGTGGAAGACGTCTCCTGTGTTACTGTGCCACCAGTAACACATCTAAAAGGAGGCGTCTTTTTCCTTTCTCGAAATAACAGCTTGGTCATTATATCGGTCAGAATTCGGACAGGCATTACCGTCAGCTTTCGGGCATTATGAGTTAGCGGAAAC
>NZ_BCPS01000113.1:0-3362 GCF_016586185.1 Paenibacillus sp. EPM92 | reverse complement strand
TCGGCAGAAAGACTGCTGGATCTATATTATCAGATGTGGCTGGTGCGGTATTTCGACGAGAAGGTCGATGAGTTTTTTGCCAAGGGATTGATACACGGGACAACGCATCTGTGTGTAGGGCAGGAGGCAACGGCTGTCGGGGCTTGCGCGGTATTGGAAGATCGGGATAAGATCACAAGCACGCACCGGGGCCATGGTCATTGTATCGCGAAAGGCGCGCAGGCGGACCGGATGATGGCGGAATTGTTCGGCAGGGAAACCGGCTACTGTAAAGGCAAGGGCGGTTCGATGCATATTGCGGACGTAGAGAAAGGCAACCTGGGAGCTAACGGGATCGTAGGCGGCGGCATTCCGATCGCAGCAGGCGCTGCGCTTACGTCGAAGATGAAAAACCTGGGTTATGTCGTGCTCTGCTTCTTCGGTGACGGCGCAAGCAACGAGGGAAGCTTTCATGAAGCGATCAACCTTGCAGCGATCTGGAAGCTGCCGGTTGTCTTCTTTTGCGAGAACAATCAATACGGGATGTCCGGTCCGGCGAAAGAGATGATCGGGGTAGAGAACATTGCGGATCGCTCCAAGGCTTACGGCATCCCGGGCGTTGTGGTGGAAGGGAACGATATCTTTGAAGTCATGCGTGTGACGAACGAAGCGGTCGAGCGGGCCCGGAACGGCAGCGGACCGACGTTAATCGAAGCGAAGACCTACCGCTGGAAGGGACACTCGAAGAGCGACGCCAAGAAGTATCGGACCAAAGAAGAAGAGCAGTACTGGAAAGAAGCAAAAGATCCGATTGCGAAAATGGCGGCCCGCTTACTAGCGGATCAAGCTGCAACCGGGGAACAGCTCGAGGAGCTGCGGGTGAAGGCGCTGAAAGAAATCGAAGCGGCCGTCAAATTTGCGGAAGAGAGCCCGATGCCGTCTCCGGACGCGATTACGGAGGACGTATTCGCTTAAGTTGGCTGAAGTTCTATAGATGAAGGTACAGGGTAAGGGGGAGCCGAACGAAGTGAGGAAAATAACGTATTTGGAAGCGATCAAAGAGTCGATGTCCCAGATGATGCGGGAAAACGAGGACGTGTTTGTACTCGGAGAGGATATCGGCGTGTACGGGGGAGCGTTCGGGGTCACGCGAGGGATGATCGAGGAATTCGGTCCGGAGCGAATCCGCAATACCCCGATTTCGGAGTCGGCGATCGCCGGCGCTGCCGTTGGGGCGGCGCTTACGGGGATGCGGCCGATCCTGGAGCTGCAATTTTCCGATTTTATAACGATTGCGACCGATCAGATTGTCAACCAAGCGGCCAAAATCCGCTATATGTACGGCGGGAAGGGCAAGGTGCCGATGGTACTGCGCACGCCAGCGGGCTCGGGTACGGGAGCAGCCGCGCAGCATTCGCAAAGCTTGGAAGCGTGGATGGCGCACATCCCCGGCCTGAAGGTCATTCAGCCTTCGACCGCGTATGATGCGAAGGGCTTGCTACGCGCAGCGATAGAAGACGATAACCCCGTCATATTCTATGAACATAAATTGCTCTACCGGACCATGGACGAGGTGCCGGAAGAGGCCTACACGCTCCCGATCGGCAAGGCGGACGTGAAGCGCCAGGGGACGGACGTAACCGTCGTCGCGACGTCGATTATGGTGCACCGCGCGCTGGAGGCGGCGGGGCAGCTGGAGAAAGAGGGCATTCAGATCGAAGTGATCGACCCGCGGACCCTGGTGCCGCTGGACATCGAAACCGTGGTGGAATCCGTGAAAAAAACCGGACGCCTCATCGTCGTTCACGAGGCGGTCAAACGCGGCGGTTTCGGCGGCGAGATTGTCAGCCAGGTCATGGAAAGCGAGGCGTTCGATTACCTGGACGCGCCGATTCAGCGGCTGGGCGGCTTGGACGTTCCTATTCCCTACAATCCAATCATGGAGAAAAAAGCCGTTCCCCAAGTCGACGATATCGTCCAGGCTGTGAAGAAGGCGCTCAAGTAAGTGGCAGGGAGGCCCGAAGGAGATGCTAAATGAAGTGTTCATGCCGAAGCTCGGCATGACGATGGAAACAGGCACGATTATTCGCTGGTTTAAACAAGAAGGGGAAGCCGTGCGCCAAGGCGACACGCTGCTGGAAGTGCTGACGGATAAAATCAATATCGAGGTGGAAGCGTACCATTCCGGTATTTTAGTGAAACGATATTACGAAGAGGATGCGGTTGTACCCGTCAACCACGTCATCGGTTACATCGGAGAGGCCGGGGATCAGGCTCCGGCATGGCCGCCGGACGCTTCGGGAGCGGCTTCGGATGGCGAAGCGGCCGGGCCTGCAGCATCGGGTCAGGGTGCCGTTGAAGCGTCCGAAGAGCCGGCGCAAGCGCCGGCGGAAGGGAAGCCGCGGGCAACCCCGGCGGCGCGAAAAGCTGCGCGCGACCACGGCGTGGCGCTGCAGCAGGTCAAGGGCAGCGGAGAGAAGGGACGGATTCACCGTGCGGACGTTGAAGGGTACGTCTCTACGGGCGCCAAGGCTAAGGAAGCAGCGTCGACGGTCAGGGCGACCCCGCTGGCGCAGAAGGTTGCGGCGGCGAACGGCCTGGAGCTTGGTCAGGTAGAGGGCAGCGGCGAACGCGGCAAAATCGTGCGCTCCGATGTCGAGCGCGCCCTGCAGCCTGCGAAAGTGCAAGCCGGGGAGAAACGGGTGATCAAGCTGCAGGGCATGCGGAAAATTATTGCGCAGCGGATGTCGCAAAGCGCCTATACGGCTCCGCACGTCACCATCACGACGACGGTGGACATGACGGCGGCGAAAGCGATGCGTACGGAGCTGCTGCCGATCGTCGAGAAGCAGACGGGCCTGCGGCTGTCGTATACGGAGATCCTGCTCAAAGCGATTTCCGCTTGCCTCGTGAAGCATCCGAACTTGAACGCGCGATGGGAGAATGAAGAGGTCGTGCTTCAGGACCATACGAACATCGGGTTGGCCGTGTCGGTGAAAGACGGCTTGCTCGTGCCGGTCATCTTCGAAGCGGAGCGTATGGGTCTGGCGGAGCTGGTGAGGAAATCGAAGGAGGTTGCGGGGAAAGCCCGCGACAACAAGCTGAAGCCGGAAGATTTGAGCGGGGGGACGTTCACGGTCAGCAATCTCGGGATGTATGCGGTCGATTCCTTCACCCCCATCATTAACCAGCCTGAGGTGGCCATTCTGGGAGTCGGACAAATTCAAGACAAGCCGGCTGTCATCGGGGGGCAAGTGCTGGTTCGGCCGATGATGACGCTGAGTCTTTCGTTTGACCATCGGGTGGTCGACGGCGCTCCGGCCGCAGCCTTTTTAACGGAATTAAAGACCGTGCTGGAACAGCCGTACCAATTGCTGGTTTGA
>NZ_BCPS01000112.1:0-3499 GCF_016586185.1 Paenibacillus sp. EPM92 | reverse complement strand
TGTTGCCGCTCAAGTAAAATGACGGCGTGAATCTCACCGACAATGGCGTTGGAAATGTACCGTCAACCCGTCAATAAGGTGAGAAGTATAACGCCGCTCAAAAAGGAGGCGTATGCCGCTCCATATGAACACGGAGCATCATACGCCAACCATTGGGAGTAGTGGGGATAAATTCGGATTAACTCGTGACACCACGCTGCCGGTCCATATCGGCAAGCACCCGGACGACGTCGCCCTCTTCAATTACGTCCAGATTCCGGGCTGCGGCATCAAGTAGAATCTGCGTGCAGATCTGGTTCACCACACGCGGAAGCCCCTGGCTCGCTGCAAAGATCCGGCTGAGCGCACTTTCCGCAAACACGGGTTTCTCCGTCCGGCTTACGGTCATGTGGTGCCGAATATACGCGCTGGTTTCCTCCTTGCTCATGCCGCTGAGGTGGTACTGCATACCAATGCGCTGGACGGTAGCTTCATACTTTTTCAGCCGCAGCAACTTGCGAAGCTCCGGCTGGCCGACGAGAATCAAGGGAAACAGCGAGGCGGAATCGATGTTGTAATTGAGTGCGAAGCGTAGTTCGAGCAGCATTGCCTCACTCATTTCATGTGCCTCATCGATTACGACGACCATGGTGCGCTCACCAGGAGCGGATCGGCTGCGGACGACTTCCTGCCAGAGCTTGCGCGCTCTGGAGACGGTGTAAACCGGTTCTACACCGACCGCCTCCAGCAGGCCGCCGTAGAATTCGCGCGGCTTTAAAGAAGCATAGCACAGATAGATTGGCAGATAGGTCATGGGATCTAAGGAAGTGAATAGCCGTCGGATCAGGGTCGACTTGCCGCCGCCCACTTCACCGGTGAGCACCCCTAGCGTCCGGTGCTGAATCATCAGATCCAAACGGGCGGACGCTTCGCGGTGTCCGCGAAATTCGTAACAAAGGGATGGATCCAGTTCCTTGCTGAAGGGCTTAGGCGTTTGGCTGGGCAATACGGCCGCATTCATTTCACGTCACCGCTTTTCGTTTGGGCATAAGAGATTTCCTCGTTTGTCCACTGGGCTTGCCGTTTCTTCTCGGCCAGTTCCAAAAAGGCCACTTGCCCGTCCGGCTCCACCGTAAGCGCCGCCGGTTCAGGCGTCACCCGGCGATCATACGGACGAGACAAATCGACGACTGTTGCGTCGGCGTACCTGGCGCCGTCGTACCAGACTTGAATGGCCGTGAGATCGAACGGGTCATAGCGCAGTTGCACGCGTTTTTTGCACAGTTCCAGATCGACTTCGTACGTATTGCCGCTCAGGCTGACGCAGCCGGTTTTATCGACGGCGCGGGTCTCTTCCCAGAGGAAGATCTCGGTCAGTTCCGCCAGCGTCTTGCGCCGCATCGGCCGGGTACTTGCGGCCAGACGGGCACGCGGGGATTGCCCCGTGGAACCGTGTTCTCGAATGTGGTAGTATCCGTCCAGCCACGCGGCTAGTGCGGCATTCAGTTCGGGGAGCGTCGCGAGCCGTCCTTGTTCGATGCTGGCGTAGGCTTCCGGCTTGAAGCTGGTATCGACAAAGCGGAACCAGCGTTCAACCTTCCCGCGACCTTGGGGGCGTCTCACGGCAGAATGCGAAAGCCGAATGCCCAGCTTGCCGCAAATGCGAACCAGATGCTGCGAGGAGAAGGCCGCCCCGTTGTCGCAATAGAACTGCTCCGGAATGCCGTGCTTCAAAATCGCCTTCTTCAGGCTGTCCTCCATGCGCGGCAGCTTTTCGTCCCAGTAGAACTCGGCATGGACGATGTAACGGCTGTAATCGTCGAGGATGGCGAACAGGATCGCTTTCTTTCGTTTCTTCGGGTCTTTGGGATCGGGCAGGTAGAGCGTGTGCTGAAAATCGAATTGCCAACTCAGATGTGCATCCTCTGCTTCGAATCGCCGGAATCCCTTGTCGGCCTCTGCGGCAAGCATCTCTTTACGGCTTGCGCCAGCCTTTCGCAGATGGCGGGAGAGTGTACTTGCAGCAAGGGTTCCGGCTTCGGCTGCGCCGCCCTCTTCCAGCAGAAAGATGAGCTGCTCAACGCTTCGCTCGGGACGCTCTTTACGCAGGCGAATCGCCTCCTGCAGCACCGCCGGCGGGATCCGCAGATTCGTTTTGCGGGTACGTCCCCGCGGCTTTAAGCCGTCCCACTCGCCTTTGCGGTACTGGCAGAGCCAGCGTTCGACCGTTCGCACGCTCACTTTTGTTTTGGTACTGCCGGGAATGTGATACACCTGGGCGGCCGCCTGCGCCAAATAAGCCTTCAGTTCACCGGGAGCCAGCGGCGTCTGCCGACTGACAATCGGGGCGATAAGGCTGTAGCGAAAAGCGGCCAATTGTTCCTGCATCGATGAATCCATAGCGGTGAATGCCTCCTTTTGGAACTGAAATGGGGCGTGTATCCCCTTGGCTCCATTGTGAGACGCCGCCAAGCGATCCGACAGGACAGGCTCTGTGGTATTTTAGCGATGCACCGTCACCGTCAGGGAGAAGCAAAGACGGTTCAGGCCGTGGAGGAAACGAATCTCCCGAAAGGCGGGAATCCTCTCCCGAACCGTTTGCCACGCGCTGCGCAGCATACTCCACAGCGATGTGGAGCGCGGAAAGGTCAGATGGGGTGTCCGCGCGAGCAGCCAGGCCCATAAACCGGATTCCAACTGGGTCAGCCGCTCGTTCCATCTCCGGACGAGGCTTGCGAGTGTATGTTCATCAACACCTCCGCCGGGCAGGGATTCGGACTCTTCCGCTACCGCCTCTACGGTTCTCTCTTGCTGGACGGCATCCACCAAATCCTCCTGCAAATCAAAGTCGAGTTGCTGATACGGTTCGAGAAAGGCGGGGATGACAGAATGCACGTAGCCGCAATCCGGACAGCGGAACCGGAAGATATAGATTTTCACGCTGTGGGAGAGCGTGCATACTAAGCGTTCATAATGACTGTGCCGATGAAGCGTATGTTCACACTGGCGGCATTTCGGACATTGCCGTGGGCGATCCTCCTCCGGTAAACCATGGGTCCCGACAAGTTCCATGTAGTACGTAATATCCTGATGCCACAAGGGAAAGATTCGGTGTTGTTCATTAGGCGAGCAAGCCGTAAAGACATCGCTGCAGCGCGGACAACGGAAGCCGCCCTTACGCATACGGATCGTATGGTTATGTTCCCGAATCAGTCCGCCATGGCGCTGTAACCAGCGGCAATCGGCACAAAGGGACAGCCGCTTCACCGCCGCCTCATCCATCACGATTGGGGGCTTTACATTTGTCTTCTTTTCCACTACGATTTACATGAGCGAAAGCTTGGGGAAAAGGAAGACGGGGCTGCAACCCATAACGTCTTCCTTTTTATTTTTGCTTCCGCCGCTCCTCAATGATTGGCGATACAGCCTCCGGCTGCACACGCCATTCATTGTCTCTTATCACCGTCAACCTTGGCAAGAAAAAACCGCTCATTTCCCGACAGGGTAACTGAGCGGCAAC
>NZ_BCPS01000111.1:0-10350 GCF_016586185.1 Paenibacillus sp. EPM92 | reverse complement strand
ATCATTACAAGAACATGAATGGAACGTGGGAAGAAATTGATAATAATATTTATCAGTATGAGAACTCTGAGTATTCAATGGGAACAAGAGGGAATAGGTTCTATGTATTATTTAAAGGAACAATACCAGAAGTTGAATTCTTAGAAAAAAAATATTCTATAAACTATATTCCATTAGATACTAATCGGAATATCAAATCAAATGTTGAAGGCAATAAGATCAATTACAAAGACGTTTGGCAAAATACCGATGTTTCCTACTCAGTAACAAATGATGGTTTAAAAATGAACATTCTGCTGAAAAATGTAGACTCTCCTAAACAATTTATATTCGAAATCGACACAAAAAATTTGACACCCGTACTAAAAGATGATCAAAGCATTGTTTTGATTGATGAAAATAATAATATCGTAGCATCAATCCCAACACCTTGGATTATGGATAAAAACTCAAGAACACCAAATTATGATCGAATCAAAGTAGAACTCAAAGAAATTAATAACAAAACACTAATAATAATTAGTTTGAATGATAATGGACTTACTTATCCCGTACTAATCGATCCAACAACCTATTCATTCGAAACGAATTTTCAGACTGACAGAATTACAAATAAATTAAACCTCAATATCCCAGATATTCTAGCCGGAAATATTACCTATGCCTATTTTGATAATTATTTCATACCGCATACAGATGATCCTGAGGATGTTGCTCCACAATATCCAATGGATATTTTCATCACTAAAACAGACAGTGAAGGAATTAACTTAAATAATCCAACAGTCTCGCCAACTCAAGATGGGACAAATTCTATTAAAATAGGAAGAACCTCCTATCCTTTTTATGATGAGAATACTGTAATCTCTTATGTTTCGACTGATGAAGAAAATCTCTTTGGACAACTAAATCCAACAGAACTAGTAAAGGGAATTGCATTTTGGTCGAACACACCACATAATTACTGGGATTTGAATGGAACTGTGACGCTGATTTATAACGATGCCCCCCTGTCAACGCCGATAGCACCGAAAGCCCCTCAATTATCCGTAGGTAATATTGGCTCTACAAGGGTCACTCTAACTTGGACTGCTGCGTCTCCCGAGGAAGGCGTAACCAAATATGAAGTATATCAAGTTCCATATGAATATCAAAATACTCCAATATTTACACCGTATAGTAATTCTATAGATGTATTTTCCCTCCTTCCTGGTAAAAACTACGAATTTTATGTTAGGGCAGTAACTTCTACTGGGTTAGTTTCTGATAAAAGTAATACAGTAGTAGTAAAAACTTTGTACGATAAGGCGAAATACTATTACGATTCCAATAACAGGTTGGATTACATTGAATTCGGAAGTGAGAATGATATTGTCGATTACATCTATGATTCGAATGGAAATTTGCTACAGATCGTTATAATTGAGTAGATTAAATCAATCACATATTATCCATCACTAGCATTGCAATAATATTCTGAGAATCATCTTTATATTCGGTTTAGTTGTCATGCAGACAAGAAAAACCTTTACGATGGAATGGTAGATAGTACTTGTCTATAATCCACTGAAAGGATCAGCTAAGGATAAGGATACCTGGTTTCTTCATTTGGTAATTGGATTTCTCTAATTTGTGCGAAGAAGTTCACAGAACGTGTTCTTGCTGCAAAGCAGTATAAATACTTCAAGAAGCTAACCACTCTTTCATTTCTGAAGTTGTTCTTATTCGCACAACTTCGCTAGCGTGATTGATTACGTGAAATCGCGGATGACCTAATGTCTAATGGCTTTCTATAGGAACTAGGCATCTGGCATCCCGTCGATCTCCGTATCGCAGCTTAGTCGAAACCATAACCAGGTTGATTCCGGCCTTACTTGAGCAGGTGTTCATGGATCTCGTACGCCAAATTCATCGTTTTGCGTCACAAGCGGACAAGCCGTTATGAACCAGGTTTGGATTTCCTTAATCGGGTTCTGTCTGTTGGTACTTGTGAAGATGGATACGGGCACCAAGAGTAGCCTATTTGAACTGTATCGCTGGCTCAAAGCGCTATTGGGACAGCTCAGAAAAGTGGCTTAAGAGAATCCATCATAAACCAGACCGAACATTGGCGAGAAGACGCAATAGAAAGTTAGAGTTAGTTTTGCACATTACTTAAATTTGCACAATTTACCAAGTAGGTATGTTGCCTTTAAGTAAGGTATTGACCTTTTGGCTATTTTTATGTAACGCTAGTGATCTTATTTATTAAAATTCAAATTTAGTCGCTACTACAAACCGGAACATCATGGACGGCTACAGGCTGGGTACTGAATTAAGGATATAGTTTTACCGTCAAAGCAAATGACATAACGGGAAATATTTCGAATGCAAGTAAAGTGGTTATGATACTTGCAAAAATGACTTACCACTACAAATCAAGGGGAAGGCTGGAAGCAAGTATCATTACTTCAACAGGACAAATCATCAAAAGATTTGAGTACGAAAACAACGGAAATTTGAAAAAGATCATTGATGTCGTTCAATAAATTGGAAACTAAATTTCTAAAAAAGTCACTGTGGAGGTCAATATGCGACTACGAATCATTCCGTTTCTTTTAAGTATCGTTATTTTCTTTACTAATATATCGCCAATCATTGCAGTGACAGAGAGCGAAGCGAGTCAGAAACCAAAATCGGATGCAACAACTAAATTTCAAAGTAATTATATTATCAAATACAAGGATGCAGCAAAAGGTAAACAAGGTTTATTAAAAAATCAAGGCAAACAAGCAGAGAAATCATTCAATCATCTCTCTAAGCACGTAAGTGTGACTCTATCAGCTTCCGAAGTGGAAGAATTGAAAAAAGATCCAAATGTCGAATACATCGAGAATGACAGTGTCGTGAAGAAAACAAGCGATACGGTTACTAACAACATCTATCAGATTCATATTCCGGAGGCTCAAGCTCAAGGTATTACCGGTGAGGGAGTCAAGGTTGCCATTCTGGATACCGGTATTTCTCGACAATCCCTAGAGCTGCACGTAACCGGTGGCGTGTCGTTTGTACCAGCAGATGTTACGCTTGGAGATCCTAACGGTCACGGTACATTCCTTGCTGGCATTCTCGCTGCCTTGAAAGATGACCAAGGGCTATTAGGGGTTGCGCCTAAAGTAAGCTTGTACGACGTCAAAGTGCTGGATGCCGAAGGAAACGGCACCTATAGCCAAGTCATACAAGGTATCGAATGGGCCATTGATAACGACATGGACGTCGTATCCATGAGTTTCGGAGGAACGGAATATTCTGCCGCCTTGGAAGAGGTTATGCAGAAAGCATATGAAAACAACATACTTCTGATTGCTTCCACAGGTAATGAAGGCTCAACCACCATTTCTTACCCGGCTAAGTTCAGCCCTGTTGTTGCAGTCGGAGCAGTGGATTCTAACAATCAATTAGCTTCGTTCTCCAATGCGGGCGACAAGGTTGAACTGGTTGCACCGGGAACCAATATCATGGGATTGTCGACTAACGGGAACGGCTATATTTCCATGAGTGGAACTTCCATGGCGGTCCCTCATGTAGCCGGTGTAGCGGCGCTAATTAAAGAAGCAAATCCATCATACACAAACGTACAACTTCGCGAGGCACTTCGGACAGGAGCAACTTCATTAGGACAAGCCTCTTCATTCGGCTATGGTTTAGTAAACGGAGCAAAATCGCTGAATATTTCGTATCAAGAATACATTCCGCCCCATGACCAGAATGTTCCACAACCACAGGTTACCGTGAAAACAACGAATCGTGGGATAGCTGTCGGAAAAGATGGTACTGTTTCGGCTTCCGTATACGACTCGGTTTATAAGGACCTTGTTTCCATCGATGGAAGCTCGGACATTCCATCCACCTATGACCAAGTAGCGCTTAATAATGTCAATCTTAAAGCAGATCAGGCCCCATTTAATATCGGCTCAAGCGGTGAAAATATTTCAACGTTAACAGGCGAACTTTCCGTTCAAAATACGGATTTTACGTTGCCCGGGCGGAATGGTTTATCCTTCTCGTTGTCAAGAATCTATAGTAGCGGAGATTCGCAATTTAATGATATGGATGTTGAATCAAAACCGGTCTACCATTATCGGGTATACCCATGGCAATTTGTGACTTATGACCAACAAGCCTCAAGTGGTAGTGTCAATTATGCCATTGCGTCCAATACAATTAATCAAGTAAACCTTGGGTTTAATACGCCTACTTGTACTTACAATCCAAGTACGGGTTCCACTTCCTGTCCGGATGTTGCGGGAACAGGGAAATATTATTACCAATATTTTGGGGATGGTTATTACATTTATTACAGTCCTAACCGCTACTGGTACTGTAATACAACACCTGAAAACTTTTCGTCTTGCTACAACAGTTCTCTAACGGCAATTGAGGAATATCGAAAAACGGCTGGATTCGAGTACTATAGTCCCTTCTTCGGCCCAAGTTACTCCGGTAATTACTACAGAGTGTGGTCCGTTCTTGCTCCGGTCTCGCCACACACACCAACTTCTTATCCTGTTTATCTCTACTCTGGTTACTTCAATAAAACAATTGACAAGACTTATCAGGATACGATGTTCCCTATTGGCAAGGGCTGGTCTTGGAATGTAAGCTCCATTGAAAGCAAGAGGGGCAAACGGTATTTACATCTAGCTGGTACAGGTACGTATGAAATTGACGGAAGCAACAAGCTTGTTGGTTACCCATGGAAAGATTTAACCTTAACCCAGAACAGCTCTGTGACTGTCAACGGTGAAACCTCATACTACGATTTAAAGACATTGGATAATAAACACATGTACTTTAATAGTGAAGGAAGATTAATACAGATTGCTGACGCTTATGGAAATACGATTCAGTTTGGGTATAGCAATGTAAATCCTTACGGAAAAGTATTAACGTCGATTACGGATGCCATCGGGAATGCAATTACGATCAGCTACACAACTTCTAATGTTGTGCTCACAATGGGCGATAAAACCGTAACGTACAGCAAATCTTCTCTGAATGGTAAAGAGATCCTCGCTTCCGTACAAGACCCGATGGGCAGAACTACCAGATACGGATATGGCTCGTATTCTGCCCAATTCAACTTCCCGTCTAATACAACGGCAAATCAACCTATGACAAATTCGTACGGTTTGTTAACAGAGGTTACTTATTCAACAGGGGCAAAAACGATTTACTCCTATACCGGTCCCGTTACCCGCTACTTTGGACCAAGCGGATATAATCAAGCGTACCGGGTTTCCCAAAGATACGACAAAGATTCGAATTACGGGTCCATCTATAATTACAGAACGTTCTCCTATTCCGGGGATATTGGGAGCAGTTACTCGGGCAGCTATGAATTTACAACAACCGTAGATGATGGATTGAAGCAAACTACCTATACCAACTATAAGCAGTATATTAGTGACACTGTGCCTGCAGCTTACTATACAACGAAGATTATTGAGAAAGATAAGAGCAGTACGCTGCAAAAAAATATGACCATGTCCTTTGATACGACCCGTCGTCTGCCAGTACCGAATACCACGACGGTAACTTCTACGAATGGCACATCAACATCTACACCGATTACGGTGAAACGCAGTTATGATGATTTTGGGAATGTCCTTACGGATACGGACCCGAACAACGTAACGACAACCTATACCTATGATGGCACGACGCATTTGCTCACATCCGTGTCCCAACCGATCAGCATCAATCAAACACGCTTCGTGCAATATTTACGTAATACCCAAGGAAGCATTACGCAAGTCAATGTTAACGATACGAATGTAACCGGCGCATTGCGTTCTCAGACGAATTTCGGTTACGCGGACGGCCGCGGCAATATTACGTCAATTACGGTGAAGGACGATAATCGAAATATCGTGGTAAATCAGGAATTTGGCTCCCTATATGGGAATGCATTTCTGACCAAACGATGGGTCACTGTAAAAGGTGCGGATGCAACAACGTCAACAGTGGCGGAGCAAATGCAATACGACAAATCTACGGGAAATATGACGCAATACACTGACGGCAAGGGATATAGCACATCATATCAATACGATAAATTAGGGCGTGTCAAACTCGCTACATTCCCGGATAATAGTCAGGTTACGCTTACGTATGACGATGCCAATAATAAAGTGACCGCAGTTGACCAAACGGGCCTCACCAGTGTGGTGCAGTGGAATCCGCTGGGGTGGAAAGTATCCGAAGGAATTAGCGGGACGAATAGTTTTACTACCTACGGGTACGATGCGTACGGACGTTTAGCATGGAGTCAAGATGCGCTTAGTCACCGTATCAATTACGCATATGATGCTTGGAGCCGGTTGACGAAAACGACTTATCCAGACAGCGCGATCTCAACCGTTTCGTACGATGACATTGGATTTACGAAAACGATAAAGGATCAAGAAGAAAATCAATCTCGGGAGAGCTATGACCTTCTGGGCCGTGTTACAAAGAAAGAATGGTTGAAACCGACTGGCAACATCACAATAGGCAGCTATACGTATGACTATGCCGGAAATGTTATTACGAGTGTAGATGGAAATAATAATGCGACCATTAACACTTATGATGTCTTGAATCGGTTGTTATCCGTTAAAGATGCGCAGAACAATATCACAACCTATGGGTATAACTTGGCGGGTAAGCTCAAGCAAATCCAATTTGCCGATGGGAGTCTGAAAACTAGTCAATACGATGAGCTTGGAAGGTTGATAATTAAGACGGATCCTGCCGGATTAATTGAAACCTACTATTACGATGCGAACGGCAATTTGACCAAGCAGGTAGATCGTAAAGGACAAATTCAAACATTTGCATACAATAACCGTAACTTTTTAACGAGCAGTGTGACAGGTCAGGAGGCAGTTTCATATACCTATGACACGGCAGGCAGACGACTTTCGATGGTAGATGGGACGGGAACAACTTCGTATGCACATGAACCTATGACGAAGCAGCTCAAGACCGTCACATATCCTGATGGCAAAAAGTTGAACTATCAATATAATGCCCAAGGCAGTCGGACCCAGATGACCGACCCGTTTGGATTTACCACTGCTTACGGCTATGATAACCGAAATCGGTTGACTGGTGTCGGTGCGTCCAGCGGCAATTGGGATGCCATATACACGTATAAAAAAAATAATCTGGTGTCGACCATTATGCAGGGAAATGCGATCAATTCGACGTTTGGATATGATGGTTTCAATCTCACCTCGTTAACGGAAACCAAATTGAACGGCGCTGCTGTCAACTCATTCAGCTATAAGTATGACAACAACTATAATCAGACGAGTAAAACGGAAAATGGTACTGCGAATTCGTTTACGTATGATAAACTGAATCGTATAGAAACGTCGACTCAATTTATCGAGCAATATTCCTATGACTCCCGTGGGAACCGTCTAATGTATACCGGTAACGCTCCGAATCTGCTAGCAGCAAGCTACACGTACGATGATCGTAACCGTCTGACACGAGTAGTCACAGGCGATGGGAAAAATGTTACCTATCGATATAACGGGGATGGACTGCTATATGAGCGAATGGAGAACGGTGTAACCACCCGATATTATTATGACGGTTTGAACATCATTGCCGAAGGTACTGTAACGAACGGTACTGTGACATTAAAAGCAAGATATGAGCGGGGGCGCGGACTAGTTGCCCGTATCGATGCAAGTGGCAATAAACAGTATTATTTGCACAACGGACACGGTGATGTGGTTGGGTTAACGGATGCTAGCGGTAATATCCTTAACCAATACACCTATGATATGTGGGGGAATCCTATTACCGCTCACGAAACGATAGAACAGCCGTTCCGCTACAGCGGCGAGTACTGGGATAGTTCTACTGGGTTGCAGTATCTTCGTGCAAGATGGTACGACCCAAGCATAGGGCGATTTATTAATGAGGATAGCTATGAAGGGGAAATTAATAATCCGTTGTCCATGAACCTTTATACTTATGGTTGGAATAACCCTCTTCGATATACAGACCCAACAGGTCATAATGTTTGTGGTATAGGAGGAGCGGGGACGGACTGGTGCAACAATTACTTTGGGCAAGTTGGTTCTTACGCACAGGGTTTATGGTACTCTGTTACTGATTCCGCAGTGTACAAGGGTACAAAAGCAGTAGCTGATTTTGCTATATTGGATGATGTAAATACTTTAGTCGATGGTAATGCTTCTGTAACGGATAAGACTCTCGCAGGACTTGGTTTTGCTCCTGTAGGGAAGATGATTAAGGGTGGTAAACTAGTCGTTCAAATGGCTAATAAATACAAGTCAATTGAACGTGCAGTTGAAGCTACTGACGAAGCATTAAATGTAACAAAAGTAATCCGCGCTAGACCTGAGTCGGTCGTAAACGCATTAAGTAATTTCAGTAGCACTACGATGACATTTGGAAGTAACAAGTTTTTATTAGATAAAAGTGGTATGACGCACATCTTGGAAAGACATCATCCTTCTTATTGGGATGGCTCAGTCAAATCGTCACAAACATTTTTTAATGAAAGTATAAGTATTGATGATATTTCTAGTGCCATTCAAAGTGTTATGAGTCAAAACCGAGAAACGCTTATAAACAAAGGTGCTACAGGAATGTACCAAATTACAGGTTCTTATAATGGAACTGAATACATTTTAGGATTGAATAATGGTAGAGTGGGGCAATTCTATCCAAAGTGAGGTAACAAAGTTGATAGAAATTAAATCATATTTACTAAAACCGTATGTCAAGATTACTGATTTAACTGCTGTTAATAAGAAGCCAAACGATTATTTTATTAGCATTCAGAACAGTAAAGAGATAAAAGAAATTAAAAACACCATAGACTTGAATTATGTAAGTGGAGCGATATGTATAAATTATTATGAAGACCCGATATTAGATTTTACCCATTGGGATTTAGTTGACCAATTATGGTCATACATTATTGATTTGGTCGAGAAATTTGAATCATTTGGTAACGCTGAAACTTATTTTCCTGACCAACCTATTAGACTAGAATTGAAGAGGATTAATACAAATCTAATGGTGGTATGTGTTGATGAGTCGAAGCATACTGTGGAAAGTTCCGTGTTTTTAGAGAAGTTGCTAGATTCTGCTGAGATATTTTTTACATCAATGCATCAATATTTTAATATCAATACTTATTCCGCTCAGTTACAGAAAATAGAACTGCTACGAAAATAAATAAGCGATTTTGCCACAATGCGACTAACCCTCGTGTTGTGGTTCTTTTTTTGACATGAACACTGCCGCGGCGGCTAATCTGATAGACCCCACCCAGTGCTGAATGAATGACTATATCGAGATTAAATAAAGTTAACCCTCGTCAGCCCCGTTCCAAAATTTCTACAATTCCAGTGTACGCACAGTTGCAGTTGAAGATTATACCCTAATTGATTGAACTTGCCTGACCAAAACAGTAGCAAAATCATCAGATACCACCATATTGAACCTCAATTTCTTTAGCTTCGCTTTATCGCTGGTTTCTGAAAATACAGATATTTGCGAAATCCAAATAGCAATAGATGACCTGTCTGATGCGAAATAGAAAGTGTGAAGTAAGACGCAACTTCATTGCTTCTTACCCCGACCATTAATAGTAGGCGCGGTCAATAAAAAAGTTTTTTGATTTTGTTCGCAATTTATCTAGGGATTATAACGATGGATATGGTGTAAAGACAATCTGCTGACGAGCAGTTGACATATACAGGTAAGGCAACGTGAAGGCTAGCCACCTTGCCCTCTAATATAGTCCGAAATTCATTAAAAATTTCGGTGGGGGGCTGAGCATGGAAGGAGTGAAGTTATCCATAGACCGTATAGTCGTGGACTTTACAGGAGTAGGATGGGAGTTCTTTAACTGGTTTCATAACCAATTTCGCCGCGCATATCGTGTTCCAATGACTGTCAAAGACAAGGGCTTCAAATACCATTTTACAGCATACGAGAACGGGCAATATTTGCACGTGTCCTACTTCCTGCTGTATGCGGAACGCTCCAAACGATATACCCTGCGTGTAGAATGTCATCCCGACTCGTTGCTGTTGTACAAGAAATGGCTTATGCCGATAAAAGAACATGCTCAGCAGATTCTATTCGTTCGGTCGGATGTGGCGTATGACATACCGTTGCCGATGTCGGAATTATTTGTTTTATCGTTGACGGGGCGGAATATGCACATTGGAAAGGGGAGTTTCTACTCTAATCAAGGGTATCAACAACAAGTCGCCGGATATTGCCGAGTTTACGACAAGAAGGCACAGCTATTACAGGAATATGGGGAAA
>NZ_BCPS01000110.1:0-77827 GCF_016586185.1 Paenibacillus sp. EPM92 | reverse complement strand
TTGTCGAGGGCGATTTGACGAGAGTTGAAATCGTCTACGTGCCGGATGAAAAAATACCGCTTGATACTCTTGTTCAGTTTCCGCCCAAGTTCAGCAGGCTTTACCTTTGTGCTCAGGTAACCGAGTCAGAGAAGATAAAACCCAAAGTATTACAAAGAGTTCAAGGTATGATGCGCGGCGAGTTGGAACAAAGGCAGGTAACCTACCATTATCGTAAGCAGATTGAACAAGAAATGCGGCTTCGCCCTAACTTGGATTTTGACGGTTTGGCGGCGGAACAATGGGAAGAAGTAATTACCTTGCCGTGTGCTGTACTGGGCGGCGTGATTAGTAAAGTTTCAGTAACATTGTAGGCTATTAATCTTCCATGACAATCAATTCATGAAGTTCGATATTGAGCGTCTTACAGATAATCTCAAACGTACTAAGATGTACTCTATCGACTCCATTTGAGCATAAATGGCTGATGGTGTTTGGTCGTAGTCCGGTGAGTCTAGCTAACTCCCGTTGCGACATATTTCTTTCAGCTAATATTTCCTTAAGTTTCACGACAACGGGCATAATCAACCTTCTCTCTAAGCAATAATTCTCCTCCATTATACGTCCTCTACTACTTTAATAAAAGTGATTGAATGTATCGTCTAGTCGATATATAATTGTATTGTATCTACTAGGCGTTACATTGATCTGAATTATCGTAACGATGGGGAGGAAACAGCATGAAAGTCATCGGTTATGTCAGAGTATCAACACAAGGACAAGCGAAAGACGGTTATAGCTTAGCCTTCCAACAAGACGAAATACGCTCGTATTGTGAGCGGCAAGGATGGAACTTGCTCTATGTATTTACAGACGAGGGGATTAGTGGGGCGAAAGTTGATGAACATACGCTTGAAGTGGACAGAATTGGCTTTCAGAGCATGTTAGCCGCCCTCTCTACCAATCCATTGATGCAGTTGTCGTACTCAATACAAGCCGTTTATGGCGGTCTGACATCGTAAAGGTATTGGTTCATCGGGAGTTCAAGATACATGGGGTGGATGTGAAAAGCATCGAACAGCCGACATACTCCATCTACAAGAAAGACCCATCCGACTTCCTGATTAACGGATTGATGGAACTGCTTGATGCTTACCAACGGCTTGAAATCAGCATGAAGCTAAGCCGAGGACGTAACAAGAAAGCACAGCAAGGCGGCTATGCCGGAGGTCGGGCGGCGTTCGGATACAAAGCAAGCAAAGGACATAAAGTAATCGAAGTGCATGACAAGCAAGCCCAAGCAGTAAAACGGCTCTTTGACATACGGGAACAGAACCCGACATGGACGCTATCTGAACTAGCGTCAGTATTGAATCAGGAAGGCTTTACCACACAGCAAGGCAAGTTGTTCACGAAGGTACAGGTCAAGCGGATATTAGACCGCAGAGACTTCTACCAAGGGCTTTACCGCTACGGCGGCATTGAAGCCGAGGGGCTTCACAAAGCAATCATCTAAACGGAACATATACGGAAATCTATGATTCGCTAACGTGTCTTTGCGGCTTTTGTCCGCTCGAACTGAGGATGCGACTTGGATTTTTCGAAATGTTCCTGACCATCCGATTGGGTGGTTACTCATAGGCTGAAACTATGCTTACGTATCTTTGTAGCAGTGTCAACTTGTGCCGAGGATGCAATTTCAACCCATCAGTAATCATTCAATACAACCAACAAGGAGTGAACCAACATGGTACAACAAGACAAATTGATTTACGTGGGCGTAGACCTGCACAAACAGCATCATACGGCGGTATTTATCAACTGTTGGAATCAGAAGTTAGGTGAAATCAAGTTCGACAACAAGCCCACCGCATTCCTACAGCTTGTCAAAGAGGTCAAGAAGCACGTTAAGAAGGGAATGTCGGTAGTCTACGGCTTGGAGGATGTGGGCGGCTTCGGTAGAGCATTGGCGGTATATCTGACTGAAAGCGGCTGTTGGGTCAAGGAAGTCAATGCCAAGCTAGCCAATGCAAGACGAAAGAGCCATGTTACCATTCAGAAGTCCGATAGTTGGGATGCTGAATGTGTAGCCAAGGTTTTACGGGACGAACTGCATAACCTGCCGGATGCGAAGCCGATTGACCTGTATTGGGCAATCAGTCAGCTTGTTACACACCGGAAGTGGCAGTCGAAGAACCTGACGAACATGGTCAAGCGGCTTCATCAGCAGTTGGGCTACCATTATCCGAGTTACAAGGCGTTCTTCTCCGAGATAGACGGTAAAACGGCATTGGCATTTTGGCATAAGTATCCTTCTCCGAAGCACCTGACAGGCGTGTGGGCGGAAGAATTGGCGAAGTACCTCCGCAAGCTGAGCAATAACGGGCTTTCTACCAAGAAGGCTGAACAGATTCTATCCCTAATCACCGCTGATGGAGATACGACAAGAGATTTCCAAGAAAAACGGGACTTTATCGTCAGAGGATTGGTCAAGAACATCCGCTTTAGCCAACGAGAATTGAAGCGAGTCGAGGAGGAAATCGGGGGTCTGATGAAGGAACTGGGCTTCCAACTGGAAACCATAGACGTAGTTACGGCGGCTGAACTGGTTGCAGAGATTGGAGATATTCACCGTTTCTCAAGCCCTGACAAGTTGGCACGATTCGCAGGAATCGCCCCAATCGCAGTAGGTTCAGGAAATAAGCATCGGAACTATAAGAGCAAGCAGGGCAACCGCGAACTGCATGACATTATCAAAGCCCTAGCTATCCGTCAGATAGCAGTAACACGTACCAAGAAAGAGCCGCGTAACCCGTACTTCCATGCTTACTATGAGCAGAGGATGGCGGCAGGAAAGACCAAACAGCAAGCCATTGTCTGCATCATGAGGAAGTTAGTCAACGTGATACACTACCTTATGCGAACGAAGGCGGCATACGTAATTCCAGTAGTATCCAGTAACCAAGCGGCATGATATAATCATAGAGTCGGGCGGCGATTGTACAAACAGTCTCCGCCCATTTCATTGGAATTAGGTCGGTTTATTAACTAGGATAGCTATGAAGGGGAAATTAATAATCCGTTGTCGCTTAATCTTTATACTTATGGATGGAATAATCCTCTTCGCTATACAGACCCAACAGGTCATAATGTATGTGGTTTCGGTGGGGCGGGTACAGATTGGTGCAACAATTACTTTGGACAAGTTGGTTCTTATGCCCAAGATTTGTGGTATACAGTAACTGACAACGAGGTTTATACAGCTACAAAAGCAGTGGCACAATGGGCTATTGTAGATGATATAAATACGGTAAGTGACCCGAACTCGTCAATGTTTGAGAGAAGTCTTGCCGCAGCAAGCTTTATTCCTGTAGGAAAGTTGATTAAAGGTGGAAGATTAGCTGTTAATCTAGCCAATAAATATAGGACCGTTTCAAGAGAGGTCGAAATTACAGCTGAACTTCTTAGTAATTCTAGGCATTTCGTATCTAAATCGTTGGATAATGTAATAAGTTCTGCTACTTTCGAAAGCAAAAAAGCAGGGACTATGCTATACAGGCAAACAGGTGGATATGATAGAGCATTAGAAGACTTTGCAGGCTTGGGATTGCAAAATATAAGTTCAATAACTAACGGATTCAAAGGTGATATACTAGATGAAGCAGGGGATATTATTAAAACTATCAATGTTCGGACAATTAGTACAGATAAAGCCTCACAAGCAACATTAGAAATTTACGAAAGAGCAACAAAAAATAGCACTAAGATAAGGTACGGTGAATAGCATAAAAAGGAGTTGATAATAGGTGGAGAAGTGGATTAAATGGAATCCCATTGATACAATCTCGCAAAAACTTGATTTCATAAGCTTCTTGTATGATGAGAATGGTATCCTTATAAGATTAAGGGATTTAGCTTCTAATGCAGACTTTGAATTAAGATATGAATCAGTTTTTTCATTCCGTAATACGGACGAAGGAAGAAGGCTAAAATTACTAAACATCTTGTCTGAAAATTATGGAGATAGTTTTTATAAAGAGTGGTCAATATTTAAAGTGGAATCCTCAGAGTATATAAAGTGGCTGAATGAAGAGACATATGGCATGTATGAACATTACGAAACAGAACATCATGTATATATTACATCAAACGATATTTTAGAGATTCTGACTGCCCATGTACCAATCCTTTCGGAATAAAGATATGAGCTATCTTTTGCTACGACCGATTTAACCCCGTAACTTTAGAGCCTTATACCCTTATTCTCACGATTACGCAGTTTCTCATTGATATGCGTTGTTGCCGCCCTTGACATGGAGGCCTCCAGCGGGCATGATTTTTCGCGATAGGGCGATTCGGATAACCAACCCATGCATCGCGAGGCTAACAAGCCTATCATGCCCGCCTCTCCATGTAAAGGGCTTTGTCCATCCGTCATACCTTAATCACAATCGGCTTAACGGTTTGCTGATGTACAGCTTGATGAAACTCCTGCGGAGATAGATCATACAAACTGCCATGGATCCGCCGCTGATTATAAAACAAGAGATAGTCTGATACGATACGGTATGCATCCTGATAACTTTCAAATTCATGCCTAGAGAGACACTCTTGTTCTAAAATGGAATGAAACGCTTCTATATGCGCATTCATGCTCTACACGATACTTCAGGAATGCTTCTTCAAAAGCATGGCTGATGAATTGCGGGCCGTTATCGGTACGAACGACTGGCAGCTGGTCTTTGTCAAAGAGCCGCCGCTTCCATAACGCTCTCTGCAGGATCTGCGCGGCATGCTTCCCTTCGCAAGAGAGGCCCATATGGTAGTCGATAATCGATCGGTCGTAGACGTCAATAAGGCTGAGCAAGAAAAAGAAGCGCTGCTGTGCTTCAATATAGCCGTATTTCACGTCCATCTGCCAAAGCTGATTCGAAGCGCGGATCTCACGATTGTTCGCCAGCTTTCGGGGATATTGTATTCGCTTTCGGCGTTGTGGCTGCAGGATGCCCAGTTCCCGACACAGTCGGTATACTTTTTTCTTATTAATGAGCAGCCCATACTGTCGCTTCAGGCATATGGTTAATTTACGGTAACCGTAAGTCGCTTCTTCCCCGGCAATAAGCTCCATCAGCCATTCTTTGATCTGCTCATCGCTGACGGGACGCTGCTTATGATCCAAGGAAAAACCAGGAATTGGCCGTCCACCATTATACACCCGCTCGTGCTTGAAATATTTCTTCCGGTAATAGTACGTCGCTTCACTAACGCCGACGATTCGCAGCACCACTGCAGCTTTATATCCCCGCGCAATCCATGTGTCGGCGATCTCTATTTTGTCTGATAGGCGGGATTCACCTTTTTTACGAGATCACGAAGAATCGCAATCTCCAAATCCTTCTCGCCCAACAGCTTTTTCAATTTATCGTTTTCCTGCTCTAACGCTTGAAACTCTTTGGGTGTTGGGGTGTAGGCTGTAACTTTTTTGGATTCGGGTGATGCGTTTTTCCAACTTGTCTGTTTCGATTGACGAATCCAGCGGGATAGCATTTTCCCGTCGATTCCATGTCGTCTGGCAACTTGGCTTGCGTTGCCTGCCTCTAAGGCTTCTTGGATGAGCTGCTGTTTAAATTCTATGCTGTAACTCTTGCGCTGCATCTTTGATCCCTCCACTTTTGTTAATTCATATTGTAGTGGATAAGGAGAATAGACTCAAAGGTAATTTTGGGGCTTAAGAGACAGGACAAAAGGTGCTGGGCATTGGGGAAGCATCCGGTGTATTCCCAATCGATCTGCATACGAAAACCTATCATGCAAAAATGATCAATCAATTCAATGAATTGATTGCAGCCCACAACCTTCCGTGGAAACTAGAGGATACTTTGCCCCAAGTATTGGTGGCAGGTGAAAATACCTGCGTTCTCACAGAGGAAGGAGCAAAGCTTCTGGACGTTACGGGAGAGCTAAAAGCCGGTATTCCGTTCTGTCCGCCGGAGGGAGATGCCGGAACAGGCATGGTTGCAACCAACAGCGTTGCCCGACGTACAGGTAACGTGTCTGCCGGAACCTCCGTTTTTGCCATGGTCGTACTCGAAAAAGAATTGTCCAAAGTGTATCCCGAGATCGATTTAGTCACCACACCTACCGGCAATCTGGTCGCAATGGCCCATTCCAATAATTGCTCTTCCGATCTTAATGCATGGGTAGGATTGTTTGACGAGTTCGCCAAAGCAATGGGTTTTCATGCGGATCGGAATCAATTATATGGCACGCTGTATAACTTGGCACTTCAAGGGGATCCGGACTGTGGCGGCTTATTGGCTTACGGCTATCTCTCGGGGGAACACATCACTCATTTTGAAGAAGGCCGTCCATTGTTTGTGCGTTCATCCGACAGCAAATTCAACTTGGCCAATTTCATCCGAGTCCATTTGTTTACAGCATTGGGCGCGTTAAAAATCGGAATGGACATACTGCTCAAACAGGAGGGCGTGAAGCTGGAGGAAATCTTGGGACATGGCGGATTCTTCAAGACCGAGGGTGTAGGACAGAGCATGATGGCGGCTGCTTTGAATGTTCCCGTTTCCGTTATGGAAACCGCAGGGGAAGGTGGAGCATGGGGGATCGCGCTGCTGGCCTCCTACATGATCAACAAAGCGGACAACGAGACGTTAGAGGACTACTTGAGCCGGAAAGTATTCGCTAAAAAAGCAGGCAAGACGATGTCACCTCAGCCTAAGGACGTGGAAGGTTTCGAAGTGTTTATGCAAAGGTACGCAAAGGGACTGGCTATCGAAAAAGCAGCGGTAGAGTATCTCCAATAGATCATTTGGGTTCCAGACAAATTGGAGGGCCGTATGTCCGATTCATGAACGAAACTTATTCGGGGCAGATCGACTCGAAATAACCCACTCGCGTAAGCAGCATAGACGATAATATTTTGCAGTTACCGTTAATGTGCTAGGGGTTGAGATTCTTAAGGTAAAGTTTGTCGGCTCGAGTGCTTTTTATAATGTTACGCTTTCTGGAAATACAATAAGGTGAAGCAGCGGTTCTCATGACAGGAGAATCGCTTTTTTAGTGCGGCGTGCCCAGAGGCACGCATCTTCTAGCCGGTGAAAGTCCGGTCGCGGGAGGAGCCAAGTCCCCGCGTAGCTTGGATACTTGCGTATGGCGAAAACTGTGCGTAAAAGCGTATCGACGGAAGTTCTGTCAGAGACAGAATGAGCAACAGACCAGGCCGTAACATGAAGTGAATCCTGCCGCGTCGTCAAAAAGGCCTTGCAAGAGGGAAAAGAGGAAGCCGAGTCGTGCGCATATCGACGAAGGCCAAGGAAGCTGTCTAGATCTTGGAGCGGCAGCGAAGAATCCTCCGGCGTAGAGGGATCGGCATGGTATGAAAGAAGATGCAGTGAACTGGGGAGACCCTCCCATGCACGGAAAGTTTTTTTTTTCGTAACGAGATGTTCTATAAGCCAAAAGGCGAAGTGAGCCATCTGCAGGAAGGGAGTCCGAGGGGCGAATAGTACCTAAGAACGCAGGACAACACAACCTGCGGGAGGGAAGGCGCCCTGCTTTGTTCAAGCTTCTCAAGGAGGTACGAGTGAGTGAATGCCAAAGGGCTAACAACACCAAAGGAAAAAGTTCAACAACTCCAAGAGAAGCTAGGTCATGCTGCCAAGATAAGCAAAAGCAGAAAGTTCCATGCGCTGTACGACAAAGTCCATCGCTTGGAGGTGCTGGAAGAAGCGTGGCACAGGGTGCGGGCAAACAAGGGAGCGGCGGGCATCGACGGAGAAACCATGGGGGACATAGCAACGATCGGTGAAGACCGATTCCTAGCGGAATGCCAAGAACGACTCATGAAGAAATCCTACCGTCCCCAGCCTGTACGCCGTCACTACATTCCAAAGAAAGACGGACGGAAACGTCCGCTCGGCATCCCAACAGTAAAAGACCGCGTCGTACAAATGGCAACCAAAATCGTACTAGAGCCGATCTTTGAAGCCGATTTTCAGGAATGCTCATTCGGCTTTCGTCCGAAGCGAGGTGCAAAACAAGCACTGGAGCGAATTCGCAAGGCATGCAACCGCAAAGGCAATTGGGTGGTCGACGTCGACATCCAAGGTTACTTCGACAACATTAACCAAGAGAAGTTGATGAAACTGGTGGAAATGCGCATCAGCGACAGACGCATTCTCAAGCTAATTCGGCAATGGCTCGGGGCAGGGGTGATGGAGGAAGGAACGGTGAGACGCTCCGACTTGGGCACGCCGCAGGGCGGGGTCATCTCGCCGCTCTTGGCGAACATCTACCTGAACTACTTCGACCGTCTGTGGGAGAAGCATGGCAAAGAAGTCGGGGAACTGACACGTTATGCGGACGATTTTGTCGTCGTATGCAAGACAAGGAAGGACGCGCTTCATGCTTACAAGCTAATTCAAACGATTATGGAGCGGCTGGAACTGACCCTGCATCCGGAGAAAACGCGAATAGTGGGATTGTGGAGTGGGGAAGAAGGATTCGATTTCCTCGGTATGCACCACCGGAAAACGAAAGCCGAAACGAGGCAGAACCGGGTGTACTACACGACCCAGCAATGGCTCTGCATAAAGGCGGAGAAACATGTTCGGGAAGTGGTTAAGGAACGGCTTGCACCGCCTAAAATGCGGCATATCTCGTTTCAGGAACATGTGGACTGGTTGAACCTGAGAATTCAAGGCTGGAAGAACTACTATGCAACGCCGTACAGTTCCAGATGGATGTCTAAGCTAGACTGGTACATCCGCACACGGCTAACCAAGTGGTATGCAAAGAAACGCCAGCGCAATCGCTGGCGTAGCTCCGGATATGAAGTAAAAACGTTAAGCCAAATGCATGGACTAAAAACGCTGTTGTAAATCGCATGCACATGAATGACGAACATCGGAAAGCCGTATGAGGGAAAACCTCACGTACGGTTTGATGAGGAGGGGCTGAATTTAATTCAGTCCTTCACTCTAGCCCAGCATGGGCGCTATCTTTAGGGTTCAAGTCCCGAATGGCGAAGGCAGTAGTAGCCATAGCTCAAGGCAAGGGTGTCCATCGTGAGGTGGAATCTGAAGGAAGCCGGCGGCAAATCTCCGGTCTGAGGAACACGAACTTCATATAAGGCTAGCGTACGTTGGAGGAGACTGCTAAACAAGTCAAAGCCCTTACTGCCGAAGGCGTACGAGAGTAAATGAAGCAGATAGATGGAAAGGAAGATAGCGTTCTTACCTGGGGAGGTCTGTAAATAAGCAGCGTTTAAGCTGTAAACGTGTTTGAAAAAAGCACGCTGAATTTACAGACGTCAGCAGAGGTCATAGTACGCAAGCTGTGACGACAGGAAGCGGAAGGGCCGAACATGAAATAGGAATTGAACGACTGGAATTTCGAGTGTAAGCAGTGAAAGCAGACAACCCGAAAGGGCTTATCCGAGGAAAGTAACGGTGAATACGTGAGGGTACTCGGAAGGGCCGAGCTTACGCGCGACATGAACAGAAGAACAATTCACGCAAGGAGCGTACCAGGGAATGATGAAGCCATTATTGTCACGGGAAAATTTGCTGTCAGCACTCCATCGTGTTGAGGAGAACAAGGGAAGCCACGGCGTGGATGGCATGTCCGTAAAAACCTTACGAGACCACATCAAACAAAACTGGCAAACCATTCGCGAAAGCCTAGAAAACGGAACCTATGAACCTAGTCCCGTCCGGCGGGTCGAAATCCCGAAACCGAACGGCGGAACGAGGCTGTTAGGCATACCGACCGTGACAGACCGATTCATTCAACAAGCGATAACGCAAATATTAACTCCATTGTTCGACCCTGGGTTTTCCGAACATAGCTACGGTTTTCGCCCTAATCGGCGAGGACATGACGCGGTAAGGAAGGCGAGACAATTCATGCAAGATGACTACCGTATCGTGGTGGACATCGATTTGGAGAAATTCTTCGACCGAGTAAATCATGACCGACTAATGGCAAGGCTGGCGGAACGAGTAACAGACAAGACGCTGTTGAAACTCATCCGGAAGTACCTGCAGTCGGGAGTATTGGTAAACGGGCTCGTCAAGCCAACAGAAGAGGGTGCGCCGCAAGGCGGTCCGTTAAGTCCACTCTTATCCAACATCGTATTGGATGAACTGGACAAAGAACTGGAAAAGCGAAACCTGCGGTTTGTCCGCTATGCGGATGACTGTAACATTTACGTGAAGACGTAGAAGGCAGGTAAGCGGGTTAAGGAAACCGTGACACAATTCATTGAAAAGAAGCTGAAATTGAAGGTAAACCAAGCAAAAATCGCGGTAGACCGCCCGTGGAAACGAAAGTTTCTAGGTTTCACGTTCAGCTGGGACAAGGCAGAACCGAAGGTGAAAATCTCGAAACCATCGAGCGAAAATAACTAAAATGTTGATTTGTGAATACTAAAATGTTAGCCTCTGAATAAGAACATGGATCACTTAAGGGGTCAGGCCGAAGCGGGCTGGAATACGAGAAACCTTAAGTCATAGAAAGGCGGTTTTTGAAGTGAAAAGAGAAGAGGCTTATTTGTATATGCGAGATCGGATCATCGACCGTACATGGGATGTGGGGAAGTCGATCAGCGTCAACGATGTATGCGCGATGCTGGGCATGAGTCGTACGCCCGTACAAGAAGCCCTGACGCGGTTGGAACAACAAGGGTATGTTTCCATTACGCCGCAGGTGGGGGCATTTGTCCGCAGGCCCGCTTCAGAGGAAGTGTTCGAACGGCTGCTGACGCGTGCGGCGCTGGAAGCCGTTACCGCAGAGTGGGCAGCGCTTAGAATCACAGCAAAACAGTTGGATGCCATAGAGGCTATACTCGGACAAATGGAGCAATCCGGACTGACCTCGCATGAATACGCGAATCTGAACCGGGAATTTCATCGGACCATCCATTTGGCTTCGGGCTTGTCTTACGTTCAGCGTTTGGTCGAGCAGCACTGGGATTATCTGGAGTATGCGGCGGAAACGGATCAGTTGTTCATGGACGGCCAGATCAAGCGTTCCCTTGCCGAGCACAGGATGATATTCCACGGTCTGAAGGACGGAAACGGGGCCTTGACCAAGCAGCTTATGGAAAACCATATGGTGCGGGTCGCCCACCATTTAAAACGGCAAAATGAATTAACAGAAAATATTGACAACTCATGACTAAAATGTTAGCATTCAATAAACGCAGCAAATAACATAATTAACCAGCTTAAATATAGGAAAAATAATGAATAGGAGGAAAACTAAAATGTTAGTATTGAAGATTCCTTGACTTGATCACATGCCGAAGAAAATTCAGAGCTTGGATAAGTGATTACGGTTGAATCATCTTGAAATAGGAGGCGCCCAATATGCAGGAAGCTATTCAGGAGAAATATGTTCATGTTCACGGACTGAACACCCATTACTGGGAGGTAGGGGAAGGCGAGCCGATCATTTTTATTCACGGGGGCGGCGCCGGTGCTGACGGATGGGGGAACTGGAATCACCTCATGCCGCAGTTTGCGAAAGAAGGATACCGGGTACTCGCCTTGGATATGGTAGGGTTTGGATCTACCGAGTCCCCCGATCCACAGAACTATGAATACTCGAATGATAATAGGGTCAAACATGTAATCGCTTTCATTGAGGCTTTGGATTTACAGCAGGTCCATCTGGTTGGCAATTCAATGGGGGGAGCCGCCTCGCTTGGTGTAGCGATCCAACGACCCGAGCTGGTTCAAAAAATAGTATTGCTTGGATCAGCGGGGCGTCACAGACCGAAGGAAGGAGAACAAAGCAAAGCGCTGCTAACTCTTCAAGATTATGAATACGGCTGGGATCAAATGCATCAAATCGTCCGTTCCTTAACGAATGACCGTTTTGAAATCAGTGATGACCTGGTGAATTACCGTTTGAAATTCACAGCCAAGCCGGAGGTGATGCGCGCCTATCAAGCTACAATGAAATGGGTGAAGGAGAACGGCATGTATTATGAAGATGAAGAGTTGAGATCGATTCGTCACCACATCATGCTCATCCACGGCAAGAACGACAAGGTCGTTCCAGCCGCAGATTCCTGGGAAATTCTCAACCTCGTAGATAATGCTTCCTTATATGTGCTGCCCAATTGCGGACACTGGGTGATGCTGGAATACCCTGAGCAATTTACGGAGGCGACGGTTCGCTTTTTGAAGACTCCATAACCAGCCAAGCATATGCTTGCAAACCCTTGATCTAATTTTAGAGAGGAGTTTTGAAGATGGCTACGGACGAAAGCAAATTATCGCGGGCAGAGGCTGCTTTGGAATTGTTCCGTTCTAAATTGCAGGAGGGATTGATTCCGAGTCATATTTTCAACGATGCGGAAATATTCGAATTGGAGAAAGACCGAATTTTCACGAAAGCCTGGATGTTCTTGGGCCATGAATCGGAAATCCCGAACCCGGGCGACTATGTAGTGCGATATATCGTGGATGACAGCTTTATTGTGATCCGAGACGAGAACGGCGGCGTCCAGGTTTTGTTCAATTCATGTTCGCATCGCGGCATGCAGATCTGCAACGTGGAGATGGGCAATACCTCACATTTTCGCTGTCCCTACCACGGCTGGACTTATAAAAACAATGGAAATCTTGTCGGGGTTCCTTACGGCAAGGAGTTGTACGGCGACGGTCTCCATAGGGACCAATGGGGCTTAAAGAGCGCGGCAAAGTACGATACTTATCATGGGATGATCTTCGCATGTCTGGATCCGGATGCGGTATCGCTGGACGAATATTTGGGCGGGTTCAAATGGTACCTGGATATTTATTTGAAAAAGAGCGAGCAGGGCTTGGAGGTTGTAGGCGCTCCTCAGCGTTGGGTCGTGGATGCCGATTGGAAATTAGGGGCTGATAATTTCATCGGCGACGGATATCATACCGGGGTGAGTCACCGAAGTACGATTGAAATCGGAGTCCTTCCGGGACCGAATGCCGATTTTCATAAAGATGGCGTTCAAGTCTATGCCGATCCGGGCGGCGCCGGGTTTATTTACTCGCCTCCGCAATCGTTTAACGGATATCCCCCCAACATTGTGGAATCGCTCAAAAGAAATCTGAAGCCGGAACAAGTCGAGCTGCTGATCGGGAATGAGAATTATCATTTTTTCCCATCGCATGCCGGTATGTTTCCGAATCTCAGTCTGCTCAATGCGCCGGCAATTATAGAGCAGGGCGGGCGCCCGGTACCTTATTTAACGATGAGGACGTGGAACCCGATCGGCCCGGGCAAGATCGAAATCTGGTCCTGGTTTTTAGTCGAGAAAGACGCTCCGGACTGGTTTAAGGAAGCCTCCTACCGGGGTTACGTGTTAACTTTCGGCTCTTCCGGGACGTTGGAACAGGACGATACGGAAAATTGGCGGAGCATTTCCAAGGTAGCCAAAGGGTCCATGGCAAGAAATCATTTATTGAATTACCAGATGGGGATGACGTCGGGGATACAGCCTTTGACAGATTGGCCGGGCCCGGGTACAGCATACCCGAAGGCCTATCTTGAAGCGAATTCCCGGTCTTTTTATGGCAAGTATCTGGAATACATGGAGCGTGCGTAACTATCATTCGAAAAAATGGAATCGCTTACAAAATTCATGATATAGTGTGTTTATAAGTCCTGTGCCTTTGAAGGGGGATGAAGGTATGAAGCTGGAGATCAAGGACCAAAGCTACATGGAAATTTGCAATTTCCTTTTTCACGAAGCCGATCTGCTGGATACTGGAGCTTTTCGTGAATGGCTCAGTCTGATGACGGATGATTTAGTGTACCGGATACCGCTGCGAGTGACCAAAGAGGTGGGGCAAGGCTTTGGTTTTCTCGACAGCATGTCCCATATGGACGATACTTTCTATACTTTGGAGAAGCGCGTTCACCGGCTTGAATCCGAATACGCTTGGGCGGAAATTCCCCCTTCCCGGACGCGGCATTTCGTGTCGAACATCAGGGTTCGGCCGGGGGGCAATGACAGCGAGGTGCAGGTTGATTCCAATCTGCTTTTTTACCGCAGTCGAGGGGATTCTCCGGCTTTCGACATCCTGTCCGGGAAACGGCAAGATGTTCTGCGCTGGGTAGACGGCAATTGGAAATTGGCGAAACGCACGGTACTTCTGGATCAGACTACCTTGGCGACGCACAATCTGTCATTTTTTATGTAGATAAGGGGGAACAGGCATTGGAATCCTTTAACCAAGAGGGCGAAATGGTAATTTCCAACGAGTTTGCCATGGTTACAATACGCAAGGTGAATACCCGTAATGGGATTCGCTTGGAGATTCGTTCCCCGAAACTAGGGTATCAAATTTTACTCGATCCTATGGAGCTTGAAAGTATAACGTGGCAGCAAAAAGCTGTATTTTCTCAATTTCTGGAAACTCCTTTTGGATCGAAAGCCCATCATACCTAGCAGCAACAATATGGAAGAGGGAGGGTTTGCGGATGGGATGGTTGGATGGAAAGGTTGCTTTGGTGATTGGCGGGGGGTCCGGCATTGGTCGCGGCGTGGTGGATACTTTTGTTCAGGAAGGAGCATCCGTAGCCGTTTTGGAGATCAATCCCCAGAAGGTTTCAAGCTTGCAGGGTTTGGGAGCTTCGGTCAAGCCTGTTCAAGGAGACGCTACCGTTTATGAGGATAATGAACGGGCGGTTGGGCAAACGATAGACGCTTTTGGCCGGTTGGATATTTTGGTGGTATGCGTGGGCGTGTGGGATTACTTCGCCGATTTGCCGAATATACCGGCCGGGAAAATTAGCAGCGCGTTCGATGAATTATTCGCCGTCAATGTCAAAAGCAACTTGCTCAGCGCGAAAGCAGCTTTGCCCGAGCTGTTAAAAACTGAGGGGAGCATCGTGTTGACCGTATCCAACTCGGGCTTTTATCCGGCTGGAGGAGGCCCTCTGTATGTGGCTTCCAAGTTTGCCGTACGCGGTTTGATTACAGAGCTGGCTTATGAATTAGCCCCCAAGATTCGGGTGAACGGAGTAGCCCCGGGCGGCACCATAACCGATTTGGCAGGGCTAAAAAGCTTGGAGCAGCATCACATGTCGATGGCCGCCGTACCTAATCTTCCTGACATCATGCGGTCCACCACGCCTCTGCAGGTCGTAGGTACGCCGGAGGATCACGCCTGGGCTTATGTGTACCTTGCTTCGAAGGAACGCTCGAGAACCGTAACGGGAACCATTATTCATTCTGACGGCGGCATGGGCGTTAGGGGAGTCGGTAAAGTCGCCGGCTTATTGCAAGATTAACTAAATAAATTTCAGGAGGGTTCACTATGGCAGCTGAAATTGCAAAACTGGGGCATACCGCGCTCGTCACGCCTAACATGGAGAAGTCGTTGTGGTTTTTTCGCGATGTGATTGGTTTGGAAGAGGTTGACCATCAGGGGGATACGGTGTTCCTGCGCGCTTGGGGTGACTGGGAGCATCATACGCTCAGTCTCACGCCGGGCAGCGAAGCGAGAGTGGACCATATGGCCTGGAGGGCGAAACAGGCGAGTGATGTAGACCTGTTCGCAGAACAATTGAAGGCGCAAGGCACCCCAATCCAATGGATCGAACCAGGCGAAGAAAAGGGGCAGGGCAGGGCGATCCGGTTCCGGCTGCCTAATGGCTATCCTTTTGAAATTTATTATGACATCGAAAAACCGAAAGCCCCGGAGGACAAGAAATCCCGGCTTAAAAATAACGTGTACCGCCCATCTAACGGAATCGCGCCCCGCCGCATTGATCATGTGAATGTGTGGACATCCAATCCGGGTGAAGTTCATCAGTGGTTGTCCGACAACATGGGCTTCAAGATGAGGGAATCAGTCCGCTTGAGCAACGGATTCGTGGCCGGAGGCTGGATGAGCGTCACACCGCTGGTTCACGATATCGGCGTCATGCTTGATCCGAAAGGACAGTCCAGCCGTCTTCACCATTTGGCCTACTATATGGACAATGTGACGGATATCCTGCGTGCAGCCGATATTCTGCGGGAATACAATATTCCGCTCGAAATGGGTGGACCGGGACGCCACGGCATCAGCCAAGCCTTCTTTCTTTATGTGAAGGACCCCGGAAGCGGGCATCGACTCGAGCTGTTCAGCGGTGGCTATCTGATTTTCGATCCGGATTGGGAGCCGATCGAATGGAGCGAGCAGGAGCTGGACAGCGGGCTGATCTGGTACGGACCGCAAGGCTCCATGGAAGATACCACCCCGTGTTAAACACGGAGGGAGAGGAGTAAAACATCCACATGATAACGAACCAAAGCGTTCTCCCTTTAACGGGCCAAGAATACCTGGAAAGCTTGAAGGATGGGCGGGAAGTGTGGCTTGACGGCGAACGCATTAAGGATGTAGGGGCTCACCCGGCTTTTCGAAACTCGGCGCGAAGCGTGGCCCGCTTATACGATGCTCTTCATGACCCGAAGTATAAAGATGTCCTGACGACGGAAACCGATACCGGATCAGGGGGGTATACCCATAAGTTTTTTCGTTCCAGTCATAGTGTCGACGACTTGATCGGAGCGCGCGATGCGATAGCCGAATGGTCCAGACTTGGTTACGGCTACATGGGCCGCAGTCCCGATTTCAAAGCCGCGTTCTTGGGCGGACTGGGACCTGATTCGGAGTTTTACGGCCCCTACAAAAGCAATGCCGTACGATGGTACCGGGAAGCGCAAGAAAAAGTATGGTATTTCAATCATGCGTTTATTCATCCGCCGGTGGACCGCCATAAACCGCTGCATGAAGCGGGCGACGTCTTTGTCCATGTCGAGCAAGAAACCGATGCCGGACTCATCGTCAGCGGCGCGAAGATGGTTGCCACCGGTTGTATGCTGACCAATTATACGTTTGTTGCGCATTATGGCCCGGTGCCGGTGCAAAAAGAGGAATATGCGCTGGCGTTCATCGTAGAAATGGGCTCTCCCGGCGTCAAATTATTGTGCAGACCTTCCTACGAGATGACGGCTGCGGTTACAGGCTCGCCGTTTGACTATCCGCTTTCCAGCCGGTTTGATGAAAATGACGCCGTACTTATATTTGACAAAGTGCTCATTCCATGGGAGAACGTGCTGGTTTACCGCGATATGGAGAAGGCCAACTCGTTCTTGCTCCATTCCGGATATTCCAATCGGGCCGGATTGCATGGGAGCACCCGCTTGGCCGTGAAGCTGGACTTTGTGTCAGGCTTGCTGCTCAAAGCCATTGAAATGGCAGGTACGAATCAATTCCGCGGCGTTCAAGTCCAAGTGGGCGAAGTTCTCGCTTGGCGGGATATGATGTGGGCCTTGTCTACGGCGGCTGTCAAAGATCCAACCCCCGGCGCGAACGGGTCCCTGCTGCCTAACATGGATGCTACGTTGGCCTACCGCGTATTCGGCGGCATGGCGTGGACGAAGGTGAAGGATATTGTGGAGAATGTGGTGGCCGGGGGACTCATCGTACAGCCTTCCAGCACGGAAGATTTCAAAAACCCGGAAATTCGGCCGTATCTGGATAAATATTTCCGCGGATCGAATGGCTATGATGCCGTCAGCCGGAATAAGCTGATCAAGCTGCTGTGGGACGCCATGGGAAGCGAATTCGGGGGCAGGCATGAGCTTTATGAACGCAATTATACGGGAAATCATGAGAATATCCGGTTGGAAGTTCTGGGCATGGCCATGGGTACCGGAGAAGCCGATAAGCTTAAAGGCTTCGTTGACCAATGCATGAGCGAATACGATCTGGAAGGCTGGACCTCGGACCGGTGGGTCAACAACGACGATATGCGTCAATATTCGAAAGGGTAATGAATAGGATGGAGTAAAAGTTTTCCCCTTCCAACGATCTTGGGAGGGGATTTTTTGTTTCTTATTTCTTTATGCGGCTAACGGATTCTTAGGCAAGATCAAATCTAGATTAAATCAGATGAACGATAGGAGGACTTTAGAACTACTTGTCGAAATGTCAGAAAAAAGGATATTTTTGTTGATTATGACTTTAACAAGAAGTGGTGCAGTCATGTTGAGTCTATTTGTGGGGGAGTGATTGATTTGCTTGTCCGTTAAGCTTGAACTTCAAAGCAACGAGATTTATTGAATTTTACGAGAACAGATGAAGTGCTGGAAGGGGATTATGCATGAACCGTTTAGGAAGATGGAAAGCAAGTGAAAGGGCGGCCGCGTTCTGCAAGTCAAAGAGGCGGGTCGTTACACTTTTAATCCTTGCAGCACTTATGAGTTGCTTCTTTGTTCTCCCTGCAGGAGCTTCTTCCGGGCAGCAGGAGATTGTCTTTATCGATGCCAACGTTAAGGACGCGCAGGTTCTTGCAGAAGGGGTTCGACCGGGTGTGGAGGTCGTCTATCTCGACAGCGGGCAGGACGGTGTAAAACAGATTGCCGATGTTATGGCTGTGAAATACAACATGGCTGCCGTTACCATTATTTCTCACGGTGCGCCGGGAAAGGTTTTTTTGGGCAGCAGTATACTGTCTGCAGAGAGCCTGGACAACTATGATTCACAGCTTAGGACCATCTCCAAGTCATTACAGAAAGAGGGGGAAATACTCTTTTACGGATGTGATGTCGCTCAAGGAACCGTGGGTCATCACTTCGTCCATCGTTTGGGGGAAATTACGGGGGCTGTTGTCGCAGCATCGACAGATGCCACAGGTTCATCATCTTTGGGCGGAGATTGGATACTTGAAGTTTCGACAGGAAAGGCCGTGGCGCAATCGAGTCTAGATCCCTATGTTGTAGACGGATATAATGCGCTTTTGTCTGTGACCTACGACGCCACCACGTTTGAGAACATCAATGGCACCGGTACAAGTGTAACCGATGGAAACTTTATCTTTACCGGGCTGGATGCCAATGGAAAAAATAAAATCAGCGTTGATAGTTACGGGATTTACTTGGGGGATCCAAACGATTTATCCATCGCGGGAGAGGGAACCATTCACATCGCTCCCGCGACCAGCGGAACCGTTTTTTCTATAGAGTCGCTAACCGTAAATGCTTCTGCAGGGACAGAGTACAAATTTGAAGTGAAGTTTGACAACTCTTCTATCCCAGTCGCAACGGTGACTGTAAACAACGCAACTAAAGACAAGCAGCTTGATGGTTGGAACTTCAAAACGATTACGTTCGAACCATCGGTAACAGTCAGTACCATTCACGTTACCATTAAGGGTGCTCGAGACATTGGCAGCTCTACGTCAGTGGCTCAATTCGTAATCGGGAGCCATCCCAAAAAACCTCCCATCGTCAGCACGGACGCGGCGAGCAGCGTTTCCGCCACAGGCGCGACGCTGAACGGAACGGTTAACGCCAACGGAACAGACACCACCGTCAGTTTCGAATACGGCACGAGCGCGAGCTATGGCACGAGTGTCTCCGCCACCAGCGGCAGCCCTGCTTATGCGAATGCCGGCAATACGACGGCGTCCCATTCTCTCTCGGACTTGACGCCTAACACCACTTATCATTACCGTGTTAAAGCTGAAAATAGTGCCGGAATAACCATATATGGTGACGACCAGACCTTTACCACCTCTGATGCGAGCGCCGCACCGACGATTACGGGGCAGCCAAGCGATAAGTCGGTTAACGAAGGCAGTGATACGAGTTTCACCGTTGCTGCGACGGGAACGGGTCTGGCGTACCAATGGCAGGTAGACACGGGTTCGGGCTTCACGAATCTTACTGATACGGGCGTGTACAGCGGAACAGCGACGAACATGCTGAGCATTACCAGAGCTGCGTCAGGAATGAACGGTTACACGTATCGCGTCGTTGTGAGCGGAGCGGGCGGTCTGTCTACGCCGTCGACCAGCGCAACCTTGACGGTGAATACGGCGCCAGCGATCACAAGTCAACCAAGCGATAAGTCGGTTAACGAAGGCAGCGATACGAGCTTCTCCATAACCGCAACGGGAACGGGTCTGGGGTACCAATGGCAGGTAGACACAGGTACGGGCTTCACGAATCTTACCGATACGGGCGTGTACAGCGGCACAGCCACGGATACGCTGAGCATTACCGGAGCCGAGGCAGGGATGAACGGTTACACGTATCGCGTCGTTGTGAGCGGAGCGGGCGGTCTGTCTACCCCGTCGACCAGTGCGACCTTGACGGTGAATACGGCGCCGTCAATCACAAGCCAGCCAAGCGATAAGTCGATCAACGAAGGCAGCGATACGAGCTTCTCCGTAACCGCAACAGGAACGGGTCTGGGCTACCAATGGCAGGTAGACACGGGTACGGGCTTCACGAATATCACCGATGCGGGCGTGTACAGCGGAACAGCGACGAACATGCTGACCATTACCGGGGCTGCGGCAGGGATGAACGGTTACGCGTACCGCGTCGTTGTGAGCGGATCCGGCGGTCTTACACTCCCGTCGACCAGCGCGACGTTGACGGTGAATACGGCGCCAGCGATCACAAGCCAGCCAAGCAACCAGTCGGTCAACGAAGGCAGCAATACGAGCTTCTCCGTAACCGCAACAGGAACGGGTCTGGCGTACCAATGGCAGGTGGATACGGGTACGGGCTTCACGAATCTTACCGACACGGGCGTGTACAGCGGAACAGCGACGGATACGCTGACCATTACCGGGGCTGCGGCAGGGATGAACGGCAACACGTATCGCGTCGTTGTGAGTGGAGCGGGCGGTCTGTCTACGCCGTCGACCAGCGCAACCTTGACGGTGAATACGGCACCGACGATCACAAGTCAGCCAAGCGATAAGTCGGTCAACGAAGGCAGCGATACGAGCTTCTCCGTAACCGCAACGGGAACGGGTCTGGCGTACCAATGGCAGGTGGACACAGGTACGGGCTTCACGAATCTTACCGACACGGGCGTGTACAGCGGCGCAGCGACGGACACGCTGAGCATTACCGGAGCCGCGTCAGGAATGAACGGTTACGCGTACCGCGTCGTTGTGAGCGGATCCGGCGGTCTTACACTCCCGTCGACCAGCGCAACCTTGACGGTGAATACGGCGCCGGGAGCACCCGCAATAGTCAGTACAGTGGCAGGAAATGCACAAGCTCGTCTCACTTGGAATCCAGTGAGCGGTTCGACAAGCTATAAAATATTCACAAGTACAACTTCCCACGCTTATGGTGCAGAAGCAACTACGGTAAGCGGATCGGTATACAGTACTGAAATTACAGGACTTACAAACGGAACCACTTATTACTTTGTAGTTAGGGCTCTGAACGGAAGCTCGGAAAGTCCAAATTCTAACGAAGTAAGTGCAACTCCACAAGTTCCGTCACCAGGAGCGCCGGTATTGCAACCTGTTGCAGCAGGTGATGCAACAGTCAGTCTTGCTTGGAATCCGGTAGATGGTTCGACAGGCTACAAAATATTCAAAAGTGTGAATGCAGGAACTTATGAAACTGAGGTAACCACCGTTCTAGGGTCGGTATACAGCTATGAAGTGACGGGCTTGATCAATGGAACGACCTACTACTTTGTAGTCAAAGCAAGCAATCCGGGAGGAGAGAGTGATGCCTCCAATGAAGTAAGCGCAATGCCCAAAACGGTTCCGGCAGCTCCAACGCTCATCGCCGCAACTGCAGGAAACGGCCAAGCAACCATTTCCTTTACGGCTCCTGCGAACAACGGAGGGAGTCCCGTCACAGGTTATGAAGTTACTTCTTCACCAGGAAATATCGTGGTCACAGGAGCAACAAGCCCGATGACGATAATCGGTCTGTCGAATGGAACGACCTATACGTTTACGGTAAAAGCGATCAATAGCGCAGGCAGCAGTGCGGCTTCCGTTGCCTCCAATGCTGTAACACCGAGGGCGCCGTCCAGCGACAGCGACAGCAGTCCATCGACAGAGCCGTACACGCCAGGCATACCGGCTGCGCCGAGCACACCGGAGACAACGAACACGGGAGTTGACGTTCTTGTCAATGGCAAGGCGGAGAATGCAGGAACGGCAGCAACTACGACAGTGAATGAGCAAACGGTCACGACCATTACGGTTGATCACAAAAAGCTGGAAGAGAAGCTCTCGATCGAAGGACAGCGTGCCGTGATTACAATTCCGATGAATACAAAATCTGATGTTGTAGTCGGAGAGCTTAACGGCCAGATGGTCAAAAACATGGAGCAAAAGCTGGCGGTTTTAGAAATCAAAACGGAGAAGGCGACCTACACGCTGCCAGCGCAGCAGATCAACATCAATTCAATATCAGACCAAATCGGGAAGAACGTGGCACTTCCGGATATCAAGATTCAGATCGAAATTGCCGCACCTACAGCAGAGACGGTGAAGATCGTCCAGAACTCAGCGGCTCAAGGAGAGTTCACGATTGTCGCCCCACCGCTCAACTTTACGGTGAGAGGCATCTACGGCGATACCAGGGTCGAAGTGTCCAAGTTCAATGCGTATGTGGAACGAACCATTGCCATTCCGGATGGCATAGATCCTAATAAAATCACGACGGGAATCGTGGTTGAACCGGATGGAATCGTTCGGCATGTACCAACGAAGATCGTGATCGTCGACGGCAAATATTACGCCAAAGTGAACAGCTTGACGAACAGTACGTATTCCGTGGTATGGCATCCGCTGATGTTCAAGGATGTCGAGCAGCACTGGGCGAAGAATGCCGTGAACGACATGGGTTCGCGGATGGTCATTAACGGCATCGGCAATGGCTTGTTTAATCCCGATCAAGATATTACGCGCGCGGAGTTTGCGGTAAGCATGGTGCGGGGATTGGGGCTGAAGCCGGAGAGCGGAGCCGCTCCATTTACGGATGTGGCAACATCGGACTGGTATAACGAGGCTATTCAAACAGCATACTTGTATAACCTGATCGGCGGGTTTGAAGACGGCACTTTCCGCCCGATGGACAAGATTACGCGGGAACAGGCGATGACGATCATGGCTAAAGCGATGACAATCACCGATCTGAAAGCGAAGCTCCCGTCCCAGGAGACTGGAGAACTGTTACGTCCATTCATAGATGCCAATAACGCTGCAGAGTGGGCGGAGCAGAGTATTGCCGATTGCTTGCAGGCAGGAATTGTGTCTGGCAGGAACAGCGACCAACTTGCGCCAAAAGCGTACATCACAAGGGCAGAGGTGGCAGCGATTGTTCAGCGGCTTCTCCAGAAGTCTGAACTGATTTAATCTTCAGAAGTTACATGAATAGGGTCATCTCTCAAGCGTTTCAACAAACGGCTTGAGGGATGACCCTTTCCTTTGATTTCTTGGGAAAACTAGTAATTTACCAATTTTACCCATATACTCCCCCGATATCATTCACCTCGATGTCTCCGGATGAATACCATGCATGGATGCTTCAGTTCACGAACGGAGGTGAAAGGATGAATCATGAAGTCACGGTTGCCGTTCATCAACCTAACTATTTGCCTTGGACAGGGTATTTTTACAAAATGTTAAAATCGGATATTTTCGTTTTCTTGGATAACGTGCAGTACAGCAAGAACAGCTTCATTAATCGCAATAAAATCAAAGGGCAGCAGGGGGCGCAGTGGTTGACTGTGCCGATCCATGGAAGCACGCACAAGAACATCGATGAGATCGAGTGCGCCGATTGTCATTGGGCGGAGAAGCATATGAGAACGCTTGACACGTGCTACGCCAAAGCGCCTTATTATGAGCTTTACCGTCCTAAGCTGTTTGAAATCTATGAAACCATGAATACGAGAAACTTGAGTCAGTTAAACAAAGCCTTGATTGGTCAGATCGCCGGGTGGCTGCAAATTCCTTGTCAAATCCGTTCCACCTCCGAATTTACGCTAAGCGACGCTTCGAATGGGCGATTAATTGAAATCGCACAAAGGGTGGGCGGTCATATTTACTTGTCCGGTCAAGGCGCCGCGGCATATCAGGACGCAAAGAAATTTGAGGATGCAGGAATAACGCTTCAATATTACGATTTCTCGCCGCCGACATACCCGCAGCTCTACGAAGGGTTCGAGTCTCATTTATCGGTTGTGGATTTGTTGTTTAACACGGGGCGTGCGGCGGCCGATATTTTACGCCAATCTTCCAGGCAGACCGCTGAATAACCGGAGCCGCGGTATCATCAGGCGACCGATCTAATAGATTTCCGCTATGGAAAGAATTCCATTTTCTCTACCAGTTGAATACGATACAAGGAAACAATTTAAACGTAAGGAGGAGAATGAATGAAGCTTGGAAAAGTACTGGTCACAGGCGGCGCAGGCTTCCTGGGGTCGCAGCTGGTGAAGAGATTGCTGCCCCGATCTGAACATATTTATGTCATCGACGATCTGTCTACGGGGAATCCCCGTGCTCTGCCTGACTCGGACCAAATCACCTTTATTCAGGGCAGTATTACGAATGAGGAACTTCTTGAGGAGATTATGCCTAAAGTGGAGTGGGTCTTTCATCTGGCCTGCCGAAATTTGTATTTATCGGCCGTGGATGTAAGACAAGATTTCGATACTAATTTGTATGGAGGCTTCCTGCTGCTTCAGAAGGCCAAATCCCATTGCCCTAACTTAAAGAGGTTTGTTTATACCTCTACCGCATCCGTTTACGGCAATGCACCCGTCATACCGACCCCCGAGAGCTTTCATCAGATTACGATGCCTTATTCCGCAAGCAAATTTTCCACGGAGCATTATTGTCAAATGTTTTATCATATGTACCAGCTGCCTGTTACGACCCTTCGATTATCGAATGTGTACGGTCCAGGCCAATTATTGAGCAATCCTTACTGCGGAGTCGTAACCCTATTCTTTGATGCGGTTCAGAATGGGCGGCCGATTCCTATATTCGGCGACGGTACGCAGACGAGAGACTTTACATTTATCGACGATGCAATGGAGGCCATCCTCACGGCAAGCGTTCACCCCGATTCCATAGGCAAGCTATATAATGTGGGGACGGGCAAGGAAGTCAGCATTCATGAACTGGCTGAAACGATCGGCAAAATCATGGGACACGAGAATTATCCGATTGAATATAAGCCGAAACGAGTGGTGGATAAAGTATATCGCAGGGCCGTCGACATCACGTTCCTGGAACAGGATCTCCACATGAAGCCAGCCCATTCGCTGGAAGAAGGTCTGCACAAAACCCGCCAATGGATGATTCAGCAAAAGGATGCTTAAGTGCATGCGGCAGAAGGGGGGAGGAGCATGTTTTCGTACCAGATCAACGAGGTTACGCAGTTGAGATTGCTGGAATATCGTTATGATCAAGAGCTTTATGATTTAATAGACCATAATCGCGATAACTTGCGGGAATGGCTGTCGTGGGTCGATGGGATGCGCAGTGCGCAAGATACGAAATCGTTCATAGGCCGAACCAGGAAACTGGGCTGACCATGAAGGCTTCACAGCAGGTATTTTTTATAAAGACGCCATCTGCGGAATCATCGGATTCAACAGTGTCAATTGGCGTCAAAAACATATATCCATCGGTTATTGGTTGGGCCAGCAATTCCAGGGAAAAGGAATTATAACCCAAGCTTGCGCGGCCCTTGTGGACCACGCATTTCAGGAAATGAACCTGCATCAGGTTGAAATCAGCACGGCTGTTGAAAACTTCAAGAGCCGTGCTGTGCCGGAAAGGCTTGGATTTAAAGAGGAAGGAATTGCTCGTCAATCCGCATGGCTGTACGATCAATTCATAGATCATGTGGTATATGGTATGCTGGCCGAAGAGTGGAAGGCACGACCCGTGAAATGAATGGCATCCTACCTATAAAGCCCTACCAAGCAACTGCTTAAAAGCAGAGTTGCCATGGGAGGGCTTCTTTAGATGATCCACCTGACCATTTCAAAACATTCGGCATAAGCATAATTTACCTGTACGCCTCTCATTTTAGCTAGTCCGTATATAAAATCCTTATTAAAGTACGGTCTGTTTTCTTGCGTTTTATAGCATTGAAGCGCTTTGTATTTATGATCCTTATGAACATCGTCGACTAAGGAATAGCACATATTTTTAAAGGAATACAGATTCCAGGGCAGCTCGTAAGCTAATATCGAATGATTCTTGAATGCCCGGATTCCTTCCATACTGACGACTTGATGATCCTGATGGACATCTTTGAGACAGGGAAGGATGATCAAATCAGGTTGGATTTGAGTTTTTGCTTTCACCATATCGTCCCAAATATGTTGTCTGTACTCGGAAAATCGTCTGACGGGATACTTCAAAACTTGAATGTTTTGTTCGTTGATCCCTAATACGGCTGTGGACTGAAACGCTTCCTTGCGCAGTTGATCTTTCGGGAATGGATAGGGCACGGATTCTTCCGCCGCGGAAAATGCCAAATAATGCACTTCTTTTCCCTCGTTAATCCATTTATTGACCGTTGCTCCACATCCCAGTTCTATATTATCGGTATGTGCTGAAAGAACCAGGATTTTATGAAATGCGTGCACCTGAATTCCCCCGATCCATCAATTTGATAAATATATAGGCAGATTAATAGACCATATTGGGATATGGAATTTTGGTATACAATCCCTTAATGAACATATAGATCCGAATATAGTCGACGATGTTTTCGCTATAGATGGTCTTCATGGTTTGATTCGGGAACTGATAGACGATGAAGGAATGCTTCATATAACCCTGATACTCCGGTAATCCCAAATTGAAATGATCCAGATGATGAGTGCCATTGTAGATAGGACCTTTTCCATAAATCATTTGAATTCCCGTATTGTAATAGCTGGCGGAATAGGATACGGCGTTCACCCATTGATAGTCATACATCGTGTTGCCGTAATAGTTCGTATGATAAGCTGCAACGTCAAAATTGAAGTCTTTCCAATTCGTCGTGCCATACGAGGCGTAGTAGGGCAGCCACAAACTAAGAAAGCCCTTGGTTCGGATATAGGCATTGGTCCGCTTCACTAGTTCGTCATCATATTCATTGATCGATTCCCGCTGCCACAAAAAACCGCGAAAATGCAATTTTTGCGATAAATAGGATTCTGCGTGCCACCGTGCGATAAACTGATCTATCCACCATGAAATGGCGGCAAATCGTCGTTCTGTCGTATCAAAGTAAAGCGCGCTGCCGTGCAATTCCCCGAAAACCTTATCATCTATAAACGGATACGGGATGGAGACCCAAACGTCCAAAGGTGAATCATCGGCTAAAGCATACAAGGCCTTCAGGTTTGTATCCGGAGCAAACAAGGATTCCGTCCATTGCTCCCAGTCCTGCCGGTTGGCTTGTTGACCGAAAGCGGCATGCAGCGGATGCATATAGCGCCCTTTTTCAACAGAATACCCTTTAAATACAAACCCGTTAAACATGCTGTCGACAGGTTGATCCCCTGCATGATATTTCACATAATACTTCAGATCGGAAACGGTCCACTTATAGATCGGATGTTCAAATATACCGCCGCATGGCAAAACGCAAATGTGATTTTGCACGCCCTGGGCTGCCGGATGATAATATCCATATATAGAGCCTTCCACTGCTAATTCACGCACCCTTTCATACATAGAACCTCTTTTTCATTACAAGATATGCACATGCAATTTCATACGGAATACGGCAATGTCCCATTTTCAGCGAATGGAATAGCAAGTAATCGTTCGTCATCATAAAACAGTATAAGATCATTCTTATTCAAATCATGAAATTCCGGAGAGAAGGGTGATCTCTATGAAAATACTCCATCTGCCTATTGAAATCGCGGGCCAAATGGGGAGTTTATGCGGGGCGTTAAAAAGCTACGGCCATGAAGCGATCGGGTTAAACTACTACCATACCGCATTAAATTATAAAGAAAATATTATACCGGCTGACGGGATGGAAATCGTTAACATTATGGGCGAGGCGTTAAGGCATTTCGACATCTTTCACTACCATCACTTATTAACGGCAATGACGGATTACCGGGACTTGGAGATGGTGGCCGCAGCAGGGAAACACGCCATTATGCATCACTGGGGAAGCGATGTTCGAACCGCAAAGGCACAGCTGCTGAACCCGTATCTGTCCGTGGGATTTGTGCCCGAGCAGGAGACCCATGAGAAGCTGATGACGGTCTCAAAATATATTTCCACGGCGATTGTACAGGATTATGAAGTGCTGCCGTTCGTCTCGGACTATTACCGTCAAGTTCATATCCTGCCGGTAGCGATCGATACTTCCAAATTCATTCCGGTCTTTCCTAACCCTCTTCAGAGTAATCCTCTTGTGATTCATGCGCCTTCCAACCCGAAAGTGAAAGGAACGGATGTGATAGAACGGACGATCGAAATGCTTCAGCGGGAAATTCCATTCCGTTATCAACGTGTAGATAAAACCAGCCATGAGCAAGCTAAACAGTTGTACCGACAAGCGGACATTATTGTCGATCAAATTATAACCGGCTCTTATGGCTTGCTTTGTGTAGAATCGATGGCTTTCGGAAAGCCCGTCATCGCCTATGTGCGGGATGATCTGATGAGCCGGTATCCGACTCAACCCCCGATCTGCAATGCCAGTCCGGATACGTTCTATGACGTGCTGAAATCTTTATTATTATCGCCGGAGACACGGTTTCAGAAGGGGGTAGAGTCGAGGAAATTCACAGAAGATTATCACGACAGCATGAAAGTCGGGGGCAGGTTATTAGAGATATACGGGCAGTTGACGAGCGGGTAAAAGGGGTTTTCTTGGAAGCCATTCCACAATAGTTATTTAATCAAACGCTTCCTTGCATAATTGCTTGGTTTTCGGGAAATTATAATCTTGTTCATCCAAAAACAACGATCTAGGAGGCTAACGTTTAAGATGCAGCTAATCCCTTATGAACCATTCCGGCATCTCGAAAACATGAGACGGGAGCTTGACCGTTTCTTCACAGGAGACTTGTCGACTTTTAAAACAGGATTCGGTCAAAATCTCGGCAGTTTAAGGGTTGATGTCCATGAAACCGAAAATGAAGTCGTGGCTACTTGCGATATACCGGGATTAGAAAAGAAAGAAGATGTGAATATCGATATTGACAACAACATCCTTACCATTACCGGGTCCATCAACAGAGCAAACGAAGTCAAAGAAGAAAATTTGCACAGGCAGGAGCGTTTTGTCGGCCGTTTTCAACGCTCCATCAGCTTGCCTTCAAGCGTATCTTCAGAAGGCGTTACAGCGACTTATAAGAATGGTGTACTTGAAATTCGTATGCCTAAAACCAAACCCGATACGAAGAAAAAAATTGATGTTAACTTTCATTAACCGGGCCGATTTTGTTCCAGGCAGCAAATGAGCATCGCTTAATCCAGAGAACATCATGACCAGTCAGGATTTTGTTGATTGGTCTTTTTGCGTGCATGTCGAAAGGGTGGCACGATCACAATGGCTGCTAGCGAGAATACGAACCGCAAACCTCCTCCTATATGACAAATGTCATACCTTCTACTTGACGTTTATGACTACAGCGAACGGGCTGCATTTTCTATAATTGAAGATAGAAAACTGCGTCCGGTGTTCAACAACGTTCCCCGCGCGTTATATCGAGGAGGAAGCCCGCAATGCACCAAGCTAGCATAGCCCATCTGAAAAAGAACGTCGCTCCTTATGAGAAAACCGATACGAAAGCGAGTATCCGGCAGCTTGTCAACACCCTGGTTCCACTTGTGCTGCTCTGGTACGGCGCGTATCTTAGCCTGTCCGTTTCGTATTGGTTAACGCTGCCGATCGCGATCGTTGCGGCCGGGTTTGTGGTTCGGACGTTCATCATCTTTCACGACTGCTGTCATCAATCGTTCTTCAAGAACCGCCTGGCTAACGATATACTCGGCACCATTACGGGTGTCCTTACGCTTTGTCCGTATGAACAGTGGAAAAATGCTCATGCCATCCACCACGCGACGAGCAGCAACCTCGATAAACGGGGGATCGGCGATATATGGATTTTGACCGTGGACGAATATGCGGCTTCTTCATTGTGGCAGCGAATCGCTTACCGGATTTATCGGAATCCGCTCGTCATGTTCGGACTCGGACCGAGCTTTGTTTTTCTGCTGCAGTACCGGTTTAACCGCAAGGGAGCGAGACGCAAGGAGCGCATGGGCAATTATTTGACGAATGTACTCCTGGTCGCTTTGTATGCGCTGTTGATCTGGGCCGTCGGCTGGCAAGCATTCGTCATGGTTCAAGGGCCGATTTTCTTCGTATCCGGCTTGTTGGGCATCTGGCTGTTCTATGTCCAGCATCAGTTCGAGGATTCCTACTTTGAGAACGAAGAAGAATGGAGCTATGTGAAAGCCGCGGTGGAGGGGAGCTCTTATTACAAGCTTCCCACGGTTTTGCAATGGATCACGGGCAACATCGGATTTCATCACGTTCATCATTTAAGTCCGAAAGTACCGAACTATAACCTGGAGAAGGCGCATGAGGCTACGCCGCCCCTTCAAATGGCGACGACCATTACGCTCCGCACCAGCCTGAAGTCGCTTCGTTTCCATCTATGGGATGAGCGTAACAAAACGTTTGTCGGTTTCAGAGACATCAAACGGGTGCTCGGCAAGACCGATCCTGCAGTCCATTCCATAAAAAAACATAGCCCGAGTCTGCAAGGAAAGTAACTCTGCGCCAAACCTTTATGTTATGATACAAGTAACTTTATCGGCAAAGAACAAAGGATGGGCGACCATGCAGAAGTGGTATCAAATTTTTCACAAAAATACGGGTCTTAGTCCTTATGTGTGGGTCGTCTTTTACATCCTTCCGTTTTATTTCATATTCCGGTCATCCTCTACGTACGAAGTGGTGATCGGCTTCATCATGATTATCGTGTTCTTTGTTTGCTACGTGCTGTCCTTTGTTTCCAAAGGCTGGCTGGTGTACTTTTGGACAAGCGTGCAAATATTGATTTCCATCACGATGACCTTGCAGTTCGGCTATGTGTATTTCTCCCTCTTTTTGGCTTTTTTTATCGGCAATATACAAAATCGGATCGGATTTATTACGTTGTACTCCATTCATCTGGTTAGCACGCTGGCGACTATCAACTATGGGTTCGTATCGAAAAATCCTGTATTTATTACCCAGCTCCCGTTCGTCCTGCTCAGTCTGATTGCCGTGATCCTACTTCCCGTCACCACCTACGACCGGAACAAAAGGGATCAATTACAGGGACAGCTGGAGAATGCGAATAAGAAAATTTCCGAGCTGGTCAAGCTGGAAGAACGCCAACGCATCGCCCGCGATCTGCACGATACGTTAGGGCAGAAGCTCTCCTTAATTGGCTTAAAGAGCGATTTGGCGGGTAAATTAATAAATAAGAACCCGAACCAGGCCCAGATCGAAATCCAGGAAATCCGGCAGACGGCCAGAACCGCGTTGAAGGAAGTCCGGGAGATGGTTACCCAAATGCGCGGTACGAAGCTGGAGGATGAGATGTTTCGAATTGAGCAGATCTGTAGAGCCGCTCAAATCGAGTTCGTTTTGGAAGGGGACCCTAAGCTGACCGACACCTCCTTGATGACCGAGAATGTGCTCAGCATGTGCCTGAAGGAAGCTGTCACCAACGTGGTGAAGCACAGCGGCGCATCGATGTGCTCGATTGCCATCGAACCATCGCGAACCGAGTTGGTTATCCGGGTGAAGGACAATGGGATCGGCATAGCGGATGAATCCTTATGCGTCCGGGGGAACGGACTGCGGGGCATGAAAGAGCGGCTTGAATTTGTGAACGGAAGTTTGGAAATCAGTTCCGATCATGGAATGTTACTCGTGATGAAAGTGCCGAACGTCTTCAAACCAGCGGAGAAGGAGGCGGGGACATGATCCGAATTGTGATTGCCGAGGACCAGCGGATGCTGCTGGGCGCTCTGGCTTCCCTGCTTGATTTGGAAGAGGATATGAAGGTCGTAGGTCGAGCGAGCAACGGCGAGGAGGCCGTGAAGCTGGTTCACCTGCATAAGCCGGATATTTGCATCATGGACATTGAGATGCCGGGCAAGAGCGGGTTGGACGCGGCCGAGGAATTGAAGGGATCCGGCTGCAAGGTGATGATTCTCACCACGTTCGCCCGCTCCGGCTACTTCGAGAGGGCCGTCAAGGCAGGCGCCAACGGGTATTTGCTGAAGGACAGCCCCAGCGAGGAGCTCGCTGACTCGATCCGCAGCATCATGGCCGGCAGGCGCATCTACGCCTCGGAGCTGGTGGATGAGGCTTATAGCGAAGAAAGTCCGTTGACCGAGCGGGAGAAGGAAGTGCTCGTCCTTATCGCCGACGGCAAGAATACGAAGGAAATCGCCAGCGAGCTGTACATTACAACCGGAACCGTCCGCAATTACATTTCCACTATTCTGGATAAGCTCGGCGTCAGTAACCGGATCGAAGCGATTATGCGGTTCAAGGAGAAGGGCTGGTTCAAGTAACAGGTTGCCAGCCAGAGTCACGCCACCTGACGGCAGGATGGAACCGCACCTAGCAGAAATGAAAGCTCATGAAAGAGGCCCTACGAGTAGAATCGTGGGGTCTTTGTTTGTGTACGGAGAACACGAAACGGCCGGGCAAACCGGAAATTTGTTTAGAGTCGCCCGGGCATGGTATTATTACTAAATATGGAAGATCATACAATATACGTTTATACAAGTGGCGATCCAATTCATGAGTCAAATCCGGCTTGCATCTGCTTTATCCCTGAACGGAACACCCATTCTACAGAACAATAAGGAGGCCCGGCATGACATCGATCCATCAATTGCTTATGCCCGGAAAGGTCTTATACGGGCGGGGAGCTTTCACCCAAGTAGGCGAGCAGGCAAGCCTCTTGGGCGTCAAAGCGTTCATTATCAGCGATCCGATCATGGCAAAGATCGGTAACGTCGATTTATGCATCGAGCATCTGAACCGGTATTCGTTTCCATACGCCACCTATTTGAATGTGGATGCAGAGCCGACCGATGTTCACGTGCAGGAAGCGCTGGAAATTTGCCGTCAGGAGCAATGCGACGTCATCATCGCTTTAGGCGGAGGAAGCTGTATCGATACTGCCAAGGCCGTGGCGGTATTCATGACCAACGAAGGCCATCTCAGCAAATACGTCGGCGGCAAAAACCGGTTCCGCACCAAACCGATCCCGCTCATTGCCGTGCCCACCACGGGGGGAACCGGATCTGAAGTCACCAAAGTCACAGTCATCATCGATACGGCGAACGATGTGAAAATGATGATTTCGGATCCGGCGCTGCTTCCTGCGATAGCCATTGTCGATCCATTATTATCCGTTTCCTGTCCCCCGGCCGTTACGGCGGCTACCGGAATCGATGCGCTGTGCCATGCTGTGGAAGCTTACCTCTCGCGCCGCTCGCAGCCTGTAACGGACCTGTATGCGCTGTCGGCGATAGAACTGATTATGAATCATTTGCATCAAGCTTTCATTCAGGGAGACGATGTGGAGGCGAGAGAAAAACTTGCGCTCGGCGCCATGCTGGCGGGAGCCGCTTTCTCGAATGCGTCGGTTACGCTGATCCACGGGATGTCGCGTCCGGTGGGCGCACTCTTTCATGTGCCGCACGGGTTATCGAATGCAATGCTGCTGCCAGCTGTGTTAGATTATACGAAAAGCAGCGCGGAGGAACGGCTTGCCCATATTGCACAGACCATGAGGCTGGACACGACCGGTACCGCCATCCCGGAGCGCGCGGACATGACGATTGACGCCATCAAAAAATTGTGCCGTTCTCTGCGCATACCGAATATAAACCAGTGGGGGATCGAACGGGACAAATGGGCGAACGCTGTCCATAAAATGGCGTTCGATGCTCTCGACAGCGGCAGTCCCGCGAATAATCTGAAGATTCCGACGCACGAGGAGATCGTCCAGCTGTATAACACGGCTTACGACTACAAGTTTTGTTAGCTTTCTTTTTTATCTTGAAATTAACTCCGTTGTATGTTAAATTAAGAAAAGACAACGTATTCTTTATTTAGAAAGCGGTTTCATATATACAAAATGTTAATTCATATTCGGCTCTTTATCTGCTTTAGTAGCTTCAACTACTAACTCTCGCAGACAAAAAACAGCCTTTAAGAATCGAAAGATTCTTAAAGGCTGTTTTTTTATAAAAAAAGGAGTGAAAAAGATGTCAGTGAAACAGGATTTGCGTACTCACATAAAACTTTTGGATTCCAAAGAGAAGCTGCACCGTATCACAAAATCTGTCAATAAGGATACGGAATTGATGCCGCTAGTAAGATGGCAATTTCGGGGGTTGGAAGAAGAGCAGCGGCGCGGATTTTTATTCGAAAATGTGACTGATAGCCGTGGCCGTACTTTTTCCGGTTCGGTGGCGGTCGGTATTTATGCAGCTTCAACAGAAATCTACTCTTTAGGTATGGGGTGCCCCCCGGAAAAAGTAAGAGAACGATGGTTGGAAGCGCAAGCTCGGCCCATTCCTCCGAACATTGTGGAATCAGGACCCGTGCATGAAGAAGTACATATGGGCGATAGCTTGCTGGAACACGGGGGTATTGAGGAGTTTCCCATTCCGATTTCGACACCTGGCTTTGATATCGCTCCTTACACTACAGCATCGAATTGGGTTACGAAAGACCTACAGACGGGCTGGACTAACGTCGGCAATTATCGCGGGCAAGTAAAAGGGCCGGATCGGATGGGAATGTTTATCAGCCCGCGCAATCACGGTTGGAATCACTGGGATCTCGCACGTCAAAAAGGGATTCCTTTGGAAGCGGCACTAGTCATCGGCGGACCGCCTACGATTACTTTTACCTCAGGTTCCCGCATCCCATACGGTGTGGAGGAATATGCGGTGGCCGGAAGTCTGCTCGGCGAGCCTATTGATATGGTTCGATGCAAAACCGTTGACTTATTGGTTCCTGCATATGCAGAACTTGTGATAGAAGGTCGGATTTCCACGGAATACATCGAGCCTGAGGCACCTTTCGGCGAATATACGGGATATATGGGTCCGCGGGTATTCAATGCTGTGTTCGAAATTACGGCTATCACGCATCGGAAAAATCCGATTTTCTGCGCGATCATTAGTCAAATGCCGCCTAGTGAAAGCAGCAAAATGAAGAAGATTGCGCAGGATAACAACTATCTGCATTATCTTCGGAATCAATGTAACCTGCCGGATGTATTGGACGTGACATTCGATGAAATCGCGGTCGATTCTTGGTGCGTGATCAGAATGCGAAAGTGCAATCCGGCAATAGTCTGGCAAGCGTTATATGCTGTGGTGGGCCGGAATTCCACCGTCGGAAAAATGGTTATCGCCGTAGATGAAGATATTGATCCCAGCGATATGGAATCGGTGGTATGGGCGCTCAGTTATCGTGTGCAGCCGGAACATGATATGAGGATTTTACCGTATCGAAGCGCGGGGTTGGATCCATCCGGACATCCGCCTACGAAGGATATTGCTGACAACACGGTTCAGAAGAACTTCGGCTCGGTTTGCCTTGTCAATGCCATGCGTAAGTTTGATTATCCGCCGGTTTCCCTGCCAGCTAAGCCGCATATGGAACAAGCAAAAAAAATATGGGAAGAGCTGGGGTTGCCGAGGCTTAAACCCCGTGTTCCGTGGCACGGATATGAGCTGGGCGAGTGGTCGGAGCGCGACCGGGAGGAAGCTGAATGGGCGATTCGTGGCGAATATAGTCGAACGGGAGAACGAGCGAAAGAAGAGAGAAAGCCCGTGTAAATTAATGGGTTATTAGCAAAAAAAAGCGATTGCAGCTTATGTGGTTGTGTGATAGTCTTTACTTAAATGGATGGGGTGGTTTTCCCAAAAACATTTCATTTCAAACAACGGCGTTCTTAAATCACAACTAAAAACATACAATGATTTAACCGTCGGGTTTAGTGAAGGATGTCGGGTGATCATATGAGCGGATTTATTAATGACAATACCATGAATCACAACATTAATTTATTCGAAAAGAACGTAGTGCATTATTCCGAAATTACCGGCACCGCCATGTTTACCGGTAATGCCAAATTACCAAGCGGTAATGCGCTTTATGAGATGTTGAAAGTAATAAGTTGTGTAATAATCGTCGATCTCAAGACCTCAACGATTATTGATGCATCATTTACTACACTCAGCCCGACAGCTAACAATTATATAAGATCGCTCGTTATAGGCTATGTTTTAAATGGAGGCTTCCAGCCTTTGGCAAACCGTCTTGATCGGCATCTTCATTTAACTTCTAAAAAATCATTTATTAAATCCCTTGAAATTGCATATCAAAGATATCAGGACTATCTGACCGACAGTAAAATGAAGATTGGCTCCTAAATCTTAAAAGCTCACGTAAAATAGAATAAACGGCTTATTATCTGCTTTGGCGGTTAACCTGTCAATTTCACAGATAAACCCAGCCTTTAAGAATCCATATGATTCTTAAAGGCTGTTTTTTTTCAAAAATAGATAATTTTGAAGGAGGCTTGTATATGTCGTCATCATCCGCACCTGAATTTGAAGATAATTTGGAAGCGCTATATCGGGATATGGAGGCAGAAAATGTTGATGCCCTTTGGCGGCGTGAAGGGGAATTGCTAACTCGCGAACCTGCTAAAACCGGCTTGCCTTATCATTGGGAGTGGGAAAAAATTGAATCCTTGCTGCTTCGTGCAGGTCAATTGGTCCAGTTAGGCAGCGGAGGGGAGAGGCGGGTACTCCGTCTGGTTAATCCGAGTCTGGAGGCTCCCGCGAGTACCACCCATACGATTTCTTCCACATTGCAATTGCTATTGCCGGGTGAATCGGCACCTCTTCATCGCCATAGTGCGGCTGCTATCCGCTTCATTATCTCCGGTCGTGGAGCTTTTACCGAGGTGGAAGGCGAACGAATTGAGATGGAACCGGGAGATTTGATATTAACCCCGAATTGGACTTGGCATTCTCATCATAATCCGACCAATGAACAAATCATTTGGATGGATATTATCGATACACCTATGGTACTGCGGTTGAAAGCGATGTTTTTTGAATCGGGACGAAATCAACAGGTGCAGGAGAAACCGGTTGGGTATACGGTGCGTCGTTCGAATAAAGCAGGGATGATTAGGCCCGAATTGCTGCGTAATGCCGCTCCGGTCCAGGGAGGAGCTTTGCCACTGATTTATCGTTGGGCGGAAGTGGAACCTATTTTTCAAGAGCAGGGAGCTGAGCGAAGTCCTTATGATGGCGATTTGCTGCGCTACGCGAACCCGCTGACCGGGGATCATCACACCCTGCCTACGATGGGCTGCGCCATTCAGCGTCTTCACTGCGGTGAACAAACCCTTACGCACCGTCATCTTTCCAGCACGGTTTACTATGTAATGCGTGGCCAAGGAATGAGCACCGTCGAAGGTAAAGAGATTCGATGGCGTCAAGGAGATGTAATCACAATTCCGACTTGGGCCTGGCACTCTCACAATGCTGACCAGGAAGCGATTTTGTTTTCGATCAGCGATCAGCCTGCCATGGAGAAATTGGGCTGGTATAGGGAAGAAGCCGCTGAATAGCGAGGAACGCACAACTAACAATATTAAATGGGGTGTTGGCATGAAAGAATACTTTGTAGCGAAGGCAGAAGAGGTGTCTGAGGGAGGCGTCGTCACTGTTCAAGCGGGAAAAAGGGTGATCACTGTATTTAAAATCGACGACGAATTTTATGCGATGAACAATATGTGTCCTCATAAAGGTGCGTCATTATGTGAAGGGAAAATCGACAAGGCAAGAAAGGTGGTACGTTGTCCCTGGCATCTGTGGGATTGGTCAGTCGAAACAGGCGAATTGGAAGCGTATACAAAAAAACGCCTTCCGGTTTATAAAGTGAAGGTTGTAAACGGGGACATTCTTTTATACACCAAGTAATTCCTGAAAAATGCGTAAAGTCAATCAATCCAACATTTGGGGAGGAGAAGTTATATGACTTCGGAAGAAAAATCGGCTGTTATTGAACGTGAAATAGGTAAGATTATACAACCTCATCCTATTCATCCAAAAGGCAAAGAATTTGAGGTGATCGATTCGGACTTTCATTTTCAACCGGATTGGGATACCCTTCGGAAATATATGAAAGAACCGTTTCAATCCAAATTTCTGCGGTATCCGCAGGTTGCTTCCGAGTATGCGCCCGATCAAGCCATCGGTTTGCAGGGCACGGGTCAAAACGTCCAGGGTCAGGCAAAGACTGCCGCAGATGTGCTGCGGGTGTTGGACGATAACTATACGGATATGGTCATTTTGAGTCCCGGTTTTCAGCGTCCACAGAGCATGTTTAATGAACCCATGATTACTGCGGTTGCTTCAGCCTATAACGATTATCTGGTTCATGAAGTATTCCCTGCGAGTGATCGAATTAAAGGTCTTATTATGATCAACCAACGGGATCCGGTGGCAGGAGCTGCGGAAATTCGCCGTCTTGCTCACCATCCCGGCTTTGTCGGCGTATATTCGGAGTTTGGGGGCACCTATGAACCGATCGGTTCCGCTAAACATGATCCCATTTATGATGCGCTTGCCGAATTCGATCTGCCGATTTCGATCCATGTCGGAACCTTCTGGCAGCAATGGTCGCCGCTTTCCATAGGATCCCGTACCTGGGTTGAATTGCTTGGCGTGTCTTCTGCTGGAACGTGCATGGCTTTTATGGCCAGTATGATCATGCAGGGCCTCTTCGATAAATATCCGAAGCAAAAGGTGCTTGTACAAGAAGGCGGCTACTGGTGGCTTCCCGATCTCATGTACAGAATGGATGAGTTATATCTGGACCATCCCGGCGATATCCAGTTTGTGGAGAGAAAGCTGGAAAGCGGAGAAAAGTATCTGAAAAAACTTCCAAGCGAATATATTTTCGAGCATTTCCGGTTCTCTACACAGCCGATGTGCAAGCCGAAAAACAACAAGCATTTTGCCTACTTACTTGAATTATGTCATGCAGAGCATTTATTCCTCTATTCTTCAGATTGGCCTCACGCTACGTTTGATCCGTTGAACTGGGTTGTGGAAACCGACTTTATTCCGGAAGACATGCAGAAGAAAATTTTGAGCGGCAATGCCCGGGAATTTTATAAACGCTTATAAAACAAAATGGATATGGAGGCTATGATCTATGTTTACTGGGATTATTTTACCTTTGATCACACCGTTCAAATCGAACGGTGAAGTGGATGAGCAAACACTGCTTAATATGGCGGACGGTGCGATTGAAGCAGGGGCTCACGGTATATTTCTATTGGGCTCTCAAGGCCAGGGACCGGCTATGAGTTTAGAGGAGAGAACCAAGACCACGGCTAAAGTTGTGGAGCATGTGAATGGCCGAGTACCGGTCATCGTCCATGTCGGTACAACCGATCTGCGCAGCACCACCCGGTTGGCGGTGGAAGCGGAGGCCGCAGGAGTTGACGGGATCGCAGTGATTGCCCCTTATTACTACACGGATCATACAACAGCGGAAATCGATGCGCATTTCATGGGGGTGGCTAAAGCAACATCACTGCCGATGGTGATGTACAATAACGCCAAATATTCCGGGGTCAACATTACGGTCGATTGGCTGGTTCGGCTAAGCGAGCAAATTCCTACTCTATGCGGGGTTAAACTGTCATACGCCAGTCCCGAAATGATGCTGCAGTATGTGGAACGTCTGCCGGAGCGGGTAGCGGTATATTCGGGCTCAACGATGTATTTGTTAACTACGGTTCCGTTTGGCGTTCGCGGAGCGATCAACCCCTTAGCCGTTTTATTCCCGGAGCTGGCCGTTTCCATGTGGAATGCAATTCATGATAAAAACTGGGAGCTTGCTTTTAAACTGCAGGATCGGGTCAATCGCGCTTCATTGGGGATTTCCAAAATCTTTAAGCAATCAGGACGTTCCTTGTATAAAGAAGGTTTACGTATGATGGGCTATAACGTTGAAGTCTTCCCCCGTTGGGAAGCTCTGGACTTGTCGGAAGCGTCTCTAGCTGAGCTGCGTCATATTATGGAAATCGTATCTGTACTTGATATCAAAAATTAAATGAATGAGGAGAGGTTAACATGGAGTTTGAACGAACAAAGAGTCGTGAACGTGAGCAGATGCCTAATAACATCTATGAAATGGCGCTTAAGTACCGCAAAGACTTTAATGACCGGCAAGTTTCAGGAAGACTCTTGGTAAAGGGCAAGGATGCGGAAGTCCAATTGAGCCGTCAAGGATATATTCAATATTTGCTGTCGGGCCTTTATTTCAAGGATACCGCTTTGCAAACTTGGCAGGTTTTTATTCATGATATCAAAAAACAAAGCGGAAAACACCGGCATCAAGGAGGCCTTGTGCTCTTTATTCTTGAGGGCAGCGGATGGTCTGTTGTCGATGGCGTTCGCTATGACTGGGAAGAGGGCGATCTCGTGCCGCTTCCGCTGAAGCCCGGGGGTGTCGAGCACCAGCATTTTAACGGGGATCCGGAAAAGGGCTGTAAATGGATAGCTTTTATTAACTATCCTCTGTTTGACGAAGCGGCCAGCGAGCTTGTACAGAGTGAGGTCAATGAAGATTTTAAGAAGATGTACGGCGATGTTCTTTAGGAGGGGGATTGAAGCATGAGCAGCAGAGAAGAAAAATTGGCGGCGCATAATTATTTTGAGGAGTTAATGGAGCTTCGTGACAAGCAGCGTGAACAAAAGAAAAATACCGACATTATCGTAAGGGTGAAGGATCTTCCCTTGGAGAATAATCGCCATGGACTGATGCAGTGGTATCTGCACCCGAATATGGACGATACGCCAATCAACAGCGAAATCATCTATGTCCAACACATTCCGCCGGGCAGCAAGAGCGGACGCCAACATCATCCTGGAGGAAAGCTGTTATATTTCTGGAAGGGAAAGGGGCACACCGTAGTCGATGGAGAAAGCTACACGTGGGTAGCCGGCGACATTTTGCAGCTTCCGCTGCGAAGAGATGGCGTGGTTTATCAGCATTTCAATGACAGTGATGAGGATACGGCGAAAATTATTGCGGTAGAAGCCAATTTTACGCAGACACTTGGCGTTGATAAAGGTTCCGTTTTTGAAGAGATTGAGAATTCTCCCGATTTCAAATAGCAGAACAATAACAAGATGCAAGGAGGATCTGCAAAATGCTAAAAAGAATCAAAGCAACAGTTGATCGTGCAGTGTCAGAGCTTGCCACTACTTCCAGATGCCAAGTGACGATAGATCAACAGCTAATGGAACAAGCGGACTTGCATATCGGTGATGTGGTGGCGATCGAAACCGGATTGGGGCGTCACACGTTAGGCAGAGTCGCAGAACCTCTTGAAAAAGACACCGGGAGCGGAATTATTCGTCTGGACCGGTTTCTCAGGCAATCGATCAAAGCAAGAATCAACGAAGATGTCCGTATTGAAAAGAAGGAGTTAGAGCCTGTCAGCAGGGTGATCTTATCGCCTCCCATTGATGTATCGCGGGCGCATCATCTTATTGAGCATTTATCAGAGACGTTTAGCAAACATCAAACTCCCGTCATGGTCGGATCTGTGTTATTCGCCACTTTTCACGATTCCAACGCCGGCATCCTTTATAAGGTAGTGGAAGTCCACGGCGCTCCACACACGCATACAGACGGAGACAAACACTCCCATTCCCATTCACACTCCCATTCACATTCTCACACGCATACACATACACACTCTGACATACAGGGAATCATCAATGAGAAAACGGTAATTGAAGTGGAACCCCCTGATGCGCGAACTGTGGAAGGGGCTTTTGACACCACTTTCGAAGACGTGGGAGGATTAGGAGCGGAAATTAAATTAGTACGTGAATTAATTCAGCTGCCGCTTCAATTTCCTTATATGTATCGCCAACTTGGCATTCAGGCTCCAAGGGGGATTTTGCTTTACGGTCCCCCAGGCAGCGGCAAAACCCATTTTGCCCGGGCCATTGCCAATGAGCTTCAGGCGAAGTTCTATTATATCAACGGCCCGTCCGTTGTCGGCACCATGTACGGCGAAACCGAATCTAATCTTCGCAAGATTTTTAGTGAGGCGGCTCATCACGCACCATCGATTATTTTTATTGATGAAATGGATGCCATTGCACCGCGTCGTGATCAGCTTGGCTCACAAAGTGACATTCGTGCGGTGACCCAGCTTCTCTCACTCATGGATGGGCTGTCCAAGGTTGACAGCGTTGTAGTGATCGGCACGACCAATCGCGTCGATGCCGTGGATAACGCGATGCGGCGGCCGGGGCGATTTGACAGAGAGGTTATTATAGGGCCGCCAAACGCGGTCGGCAGACTGGAGATTTTGCAAATTCATACCCGGGAAATGCCTCTGAGTTCATCGGCTGTAGATTTTTTGCCGCAAGTTTCGAATGTAACGCACGGTTTTGTCGGTGCTGATCTCATGGAGCTATGCCGGGAAGCAGGATTAAACTCATTGCGGCGAAGCACATCCAATCTCAAAAATCATCTTGAAGGGTTCCAATTAAAACCGGAACAGATCACAGTGGAGCCGGAGGACTTCCAATTGGCGCTGACGAAAATTCGTCCATCGGCAATTCGTGAGGCGCTTGTCTCCATACCGAACGTTCGTTGGAATGAGATAGGCGGTTTGGAGAGCGTCAAACGGGAGCTGCAGGATATGGTATTGCGGCCAATGAAGGAACCGGAGCGTTATCAGCAATTGAACTTGACCCCGCCTCGCGGAATTTTATTATATGGCTCTCCGGGTACCGGCAAAACTTTATTGGCAAAAGCTCTGGCTAATGAGGCAGGGGTAAACTTCTTAGCATTGGACGGTCCTGAAGTTTTCAGCAAATGGCTCGGTGAGTCCGAAGAGGCTATCCGCCATATTTTCCGGGTTGCCCGTCAGCTTGCGCCAAGCATCATTTTTTTTGACCAGCTTGATGCCATTGTGCCCAAACGCGGTTTTGATTCCGGTTCCCGTACCACGGAGAGGGTAGTAAATCAAATTATGTCCGAACTCGACGGCATCGAATCTATGGCCAACATCGTGGTTATCGGGGCTACCAATCGAATAGATCTGATCGATTCCTCAATTTTAAGACCAGGCCGTTTGGGTATGCAAATTCATGTTCCGCTTCCGGATTTCAAAGACCGGATTGACATTTTACAAGTGCTGCTGGCAAATATGCCGTTAAGCGATGAGCTATCCGCTTCTGCTCTAAGCGAACAGATTGCGCAAAAAACCGACGGTTTTTCCGGGGCCGATTTACAAGCGATATGCACCCAATCGAGGCTGCAGGCTATGCGGGATGCAAGGTTCCAAGAATGTGTGAAATTATACCTGGCGCATTTTACTACCGCTATTGAGAGAATTCATGAGTTAAAAAAACAAGAGAACGGATTAGGAGTAAAAGCATCGCAAACGATACATGCATAAGGGAGGCGGTTTTACAAGTGGCTGAGAATATTCAAGTGAAATCGACTTCAAACAGGTTAAAGAGACCCCGAACGAATGTTGTAAAAGCCTTCTACTTTAAGCGTGAGCGAGAAATTCTTGGAGGGGGGGCAATTCTTCTTTTCTTTGTGATGTGGGAAATCATTGGAGCAAGCGGATTATTTAATTCCATGTTTGTCAGTTCCCCTTCCAGAGTATGGGTTGCCGGAGTTGCATACATCGAATCCGGATTAGTATGGAATGATTTAAGAATCAGCGGAATCGAATTTTTCTCCGGATACCTTCTAGCCCTGCTCGTTGGGGTTCCTATCGGTTTAATGATGGGATGGTACTGGAGAGTACACGCCATTCTCGATCCGTTTGTCTCATTTTTTTACAGCACTCCACGTATTGCCTTCCTTCCGGTATTGATCATTTGGCTTGGCATTGGTATGGGGTCGAAAATCGCAATTATCTTTATGATGTCCGTGATCCCGTTTGTCGTCAATACGATGACCGGTGTCCGTACAATTGACCAAAACCTGGTCAAAGTTGCCCGCGCTTTTAATGCCAGCGATTTACAAATTTTTCTTACCATCATTTTGCCTGGAGCCATTCCGTCTATTATATCCGGATTGCGTCTCGGTATTGGATTGGGGCTGATCGGTATCGTTGTTGGAGAAATGTATGCGGCCAACGCCGGCATCGGATATCGGCTTATGGAGGCAGGAACCATGTTTAGAACGGATCTGCTTTTCGTTTGTGTTTTAATGATTGCCGGGATTGGCATCGCTTCATCAGAGTTGCTGGTGCGGGTGGAACGTATTTTTGACAGGTGGCGTCCCGATAGATCGTAGTCAATAAATGGAAAATAAATACTCTACCTTACGGGGGTATCATATGGGTCAGCATTCTTTATCTTTGGCAGTAACTAAAGAACGAGGGTTTGAGGCGACGAAGGATAAGCTTATCGCAAACCGGGTTCAAATCGAGTATTTCGTAAAACGGACAGGGGAGTATCATCTTGCCGTAGAGGATATCACACTTACGATTGCGGAGAATGAGTTCGTTTGTATTGTCGGACCGAGCGGATGTGGAAAATCTACATTTCTCAGTGCGGTAGCGGGTCTTCTGAAGCATAGTGGAGGTAATCTTAGTCTTAACGGCAAGCCGATCACGGGTCCCTGTAAAGATCTGTCGATGGTATTTCAATCTGCGGCGCTTCTGCCATGGCGTACTATTGTGAGAAATGTGACTTATGGAATTGAACTTTGGGGTGTTCCCAAAAAAGAAGCGCTGGAACGGGCAAAAAAGATGATCAGTCTTGTGGGCCTGTCCGGATATGAGCAGCGTTATCCCCATGAGTTATCAGGGGGCATGCAACAGCGTGTCAATTTAGCGCGTGCACTTATTGCGGATCCGCAGCTTTTGCTGCTTGACGAGCCATTTGCCGCTCTTGACGCCCAAACAAGAGAGATGATGCAGCATGAACTCTTGCGGATTTGGCAGGAGAATAAGAAAACCGCGCTGTTCATTACACATCAAATCAATGAAGCTATTTATTTGGCCGATCGGGTGGTGGTGCTCTCAAAGGGTCCTGGTCGTATAAAAGAAATTATTCCGATTGATTTTCCTCGGCCACGCGATGAAACTATTAAACGCGATCCGAAATTTTTGGAGTATGAAGATCGTATCTGGGCATTGATTAAAGAGGAGTCAAATGATTAGGAGCATTATGGTTTGAGGGGGAGGGATAGCAGGATGGTTAGAAATAAGCGGTTTTATTTTACGATTATTTTATTACTATCTCTTTTGCTGGCAGCTTGCGGTCAGAGGGAAACGATCGCTGTCAATAATGGGAAATCGGATGCCGTCAACCCTAATCAACAAAGTAAGGATGCTTCCAAGGAACTCAAAAAATTGACGATAAGCGTTCCCGCAAAAAGCTTGGCATTTCTGCCCCTCTATATGGGCATAGAAAAAGGAATGTATAAAGAAGAGGGCATTGATCTTTCGGTAAGCGTCTTGAAAGCCAGTGCTGCCGTAGCCGCTGCGATTAGCGGTGAAGTTCCTTATACGGGTTCTTTGGGATCTACTTTCCGTTCGACCATCACCGGCGGATCCGGCCTGAAGGTAGTAATGGTGACCCTGGATAAGCTGGGTTTCAGTTTGTTTGCTGCTAAAGATATCAAATCAATAAAAGATCTCAAAGGTAAGGCTGTTATGGTGACGAATACTACTGGTTCTGATAACTATGTATTGAAAAAAATGTTGGAGAAAGAAGGCCTTAACCCAAATACCTTTTTAAATGCCGTCAGCTCCACAACAACCGCTAATAGCTATCAAGGTTTACTAGGAGGCGCATCCCAGGGCGCTATACTTTCGCCGCCTTACAGCCAGATGGCCGAAAAAGAAGGGTTTCCTCGTTTGAAAAACGCAATTGATGTTATCCAGCGCGGAAATGCAGGGATTTCCGTGACAACGGCTTATCTGCAAAACAACGAGGAAGAAGTGAAAAAGATGATTCGGGCTACTCTCAAAAGCATGAAATATATTAAAGAAAATCAGCAGGAAGTGATTCCTTTTATCAGCAAATTTTTTGAAATAGATCCGGGGCTGGCAAAAGGCGCATACGAGGACACGGTTGTTCTTTTTTCTAAAGACGGAACATTGGCGGATGAAGTTTTCATGGAGGAAATCAATGAGATTTTAGAAGAGACCAATAGCACGTCTAAAATGAAGGTTTCCGATGCTGTCGACTTTAGTATTGTGAAGAGTCTGGCAAAGTAGTTTACCGGAAAAGTACCGAATAAACCTAACTTATGGAAGGTGACCTCATGAAAACACGATTCTCTCTCATCGTTATGCTCCTGTTGATGACTTTCTTATCTACAGCTTGCGGTCAATCGGCAGCGCCCGCTTCGGCCGACAAAAGTGCCGCCCCTAAAGAAAGCGCTGCCAATGGAGCGGAAGCTAAAAAAGATACTCCTATCGCCTCGCAAAAGCCTGCAGACCTTAAAAAAATCAGTATCAGCGTTCCCGCGAAAAGTCTTGTGTTTCTGCCGCACTATATTGGTGTGGAAAAAGGGATATATAAAGAAGCCGGAATCGATCTTGATATCCAGGTATTAAAACCAAGCGCTGCAGTCGCTGCTTCCATCAGCGGAGAAGTTCCGTACACGGGGTCTCTGGGCTCTTCTCTCCGTTCCGTCATTACCGGCGGATCGGATTTGAAGGTGGTAATGGTTACTTTGGATAACCTGGCTTTTAGCTTGTTCGGCGCAAAGGATATTAAAACCGTACAGGATCTTAAAGGTAAGGCTGTTATGGTTACCAATTCCGGCGCTACAGATCATTACTCCTTAAAAATGATTCTCCAAAACGCCGGCCTGGATCCGATTAAATCCGTGAATATCGTCAGCTCTTCCACCACAGCGAACAGCTACCAATCTTTAGTTCAAGGTGCGGCCAAGGGTGCGATACTTTCTCCGCCGTACAGTCAAATGGCGGAACAAGCAGGATATCCCCGTTTGAAAAATTCGATTGACGTACTTAAGCGCGGGAATGCGGGTGTTTCCGTTCCGGGAAAATACCTGGAAAAGAACAAGGAAGAAGTGACAAAAATGCTTCAAGCCACATTAGAGAGCATGAAGTACATTCATGAACATCGCGAAGAAACGATCGCCTTTATTGAGAAGTTTTGGGAATTGAAGCCGGAGCTTGCCAAGGGAGCCTATGAGGACATCGTTATTTTGGTCTCAAAAGACGGCACGATGGAAGACAAAGTGTTTACTGAGGAAATACAAGAAGTTACTGCAGAGACGGGCGCTAAATTTGACGGTAAGGTTACGGATGCTGTCGATTTCACCATAGTGAAGAGTTTAAACAAATAAACGGAGGGTGAACAGGATATGAGGAACGCTCAGCATGAATTGTCGGATCCTTTAAAGGAAATACGAGAAACCAAGTTTTATCCGATGCTGATCGATGGACAGTGGGTCGAGAGTAAATCGGGAAAGTGGATGGATGTATTTAATCCTGCAGACGGCGAACTGCTGGCGAAAGTTCCGGCCGCGACCGCCGAAGATGTGAATGAAGCCGTTCAAGCGGCGAGTAGAGCGTTAAAAACCTGGAAACATACACCTCCCATGCAGCGTGGCCGACTTTTACTTAAGCTGGCCGATCTGTTGGAAGAAAACATCGATTATCTGGCTGCTATCGATGCCATCGACAGCGGTAACCCGGTATCCGCAATGAAAACCGACATTGTGGCAGCCGCAAGGCAAATCCGATACTTCGCCGGTTTGGTGTTGGAAATGAAAGGGGATACCCTTCCCTTCGGCGGTACGATGCTGCACAGTACGTTTCGCGAACCGTATGGAGTTGTCGCCCGGATTATCCCGTTTAACCATCCCATCATGTTTGCCGCCGGTAAAATTGCCGCTCCTTTGGCGGCCGGAAATACGGTTGTTTTGAAGCCCGCAGACCAAACTCCGATTTCACCTTTGATTTTCGGAAAATTAGTTAACCAGATATTGCCTCCAGGCGTCTTGAACATTATCACCGGCGACGGCCAGCATGCAGGTGATGCTCTGGTACGCCATCCGGAAATAAAAAGAATCGCATTCACGGGAGGCAGCACAACCGGAAGGAAAGTGCTGCAGACCGCTGCTGAGAGAATGAAAGTTGTGTCATTGGAGCTCGGTGGGAAAAATCCGATGCTGGTTTTTCCGGATGCGGACCTCAAAGAAGTTGTGAAATCAGCGGTGAAAGGTATGAATTTCGATGTTTCGCAAGGACAGTCGTGCGGGTCTACATCGAAGATTTTTGTGCATGAATCGATGTATCCGGATTTTGTAAGACAACTTGCTGAAGAAGTGGAGAAAATAAAATTAGGCATACCCAGTGACCCCGGCTGTCAAATGGGAGCTTTAATTTCAGAGGCTCATCTACAGCAAGTCGACGGATTTGTGAAGAGGGCCGTTGCTGAAGGTGCGCGTGTAGTTACCGGCGGAAGCAGGGAAAAGAAAGCTCCCTTTGATAAAGGATACTTTTATTTGCCTACGGTTTTGGATCAGGTTACTCCGGAGATGGAAATTGCAGTCGAAGAAATATTCGGACCCGTAATAGCCGTGATTCCCTGGAAAAATGAGGAGGATGTTCTTCAGTTGGCAAATGACAGCGAATACGGCCTGACAGCCAGCATTTGGACTAACGACATTCGACGTGCTTACCGTATAGCCACCTGTCTGGAGACGGGTTACATCTGGATAAACGACAGCTCCTCCCGATTTATGGGCACACCCTTCGGAGGCTACAAGCAGAGCGGAATCGGCGTTGAAAATAGCATCGAAGAAATGCTCAGCTATACTCAAATCAAAACTATCAATGTCTCTTTATAGGACAGAGAGAAGCTGATCTATGGGTGTATTTTTTTCCTTCGTCACAGCAGTGTTATTCGCGCTTTGCAATATTTACAGCCGAAAAGCATCCAAAGGAATTACGGGCCTGCAGGCGATTGTGCTTACCGTTACCTTGAATTTCTTATTCTTTTTTCCGCTCGGCGTCATTACAAAATATATACAGGGAACGCCATGGCCCGACTTTTCAACGATTCTGCTATTTTTGCTTGTGGGTGTGTTAGGTACATTTTTAGGGCGATGGGGTCTATATAACTCTATAGCTTTAATTGGGCCTTCCAGGGGAAGTCTGATCAAAAACTCTGCACCCTTATTTGCGATTTTGCTGGCATTTCTCTTTTTCTATCAGCTGCCTACATGGTTGTCTTTTATCGGCATTTTTACCATTATGGCGGGAATTTGGATTTCCGGGTGGAAAAAAGAGGATGTCCAAAATTCTACTCCTGAAAAGGAAACATTATTTCAAAACCGTCGTTGGTACAAAGGGATTATACTGGGAGTAGCCGCAGCGTTTTTGTTTGCGGCGGCCGATATTGTCCGTGCAGTTTCCATCCAGCATTATTCCGATATTATCATTGCAACGGGTTTTTCAACTTTGGGTGCTTGGCTCGCTATGTTAGTGTTTTTAATGCTTAGGGGAGAGCTCGTTGAAAGACACCGGAGCCACTTCACAGCATTGAATAAAAATTTGGTTCTGGCTTCCTGTTATGCGGGAGCAGCTCAGTTGACCAATTTCTACGCTTTAAAAATGTTATTTGTGCCTTATGTAAGCGCTTTAGTAGCTACAGCTCCGATATGGACGGCAGTGTTAAGCTATATGATGCTGCGGGATGATGAGAAGTTTGGCGCCGTATTTTGGACTAGTTTAGGACTGATTACCGGGGGAGCGTGTTTGATTATCGGTTTTAAATAAACTCTTGATGAACTGTGAAGCCCTATAAATTTTTTAAATTTGCAAGAAAAAGGAAACCTCAGCTACAATGACAATATGAAAGCGTATTCAAAAGTTCATAATAGAAAGGAGTGCGACTATCTTATGGCAAATAAAAAGTGGTATTTAAGCAAAGTAATAGTAATTTTCAGCCTGTTGCTTGCTATTACGGCTTGCGGTTCAAGCGCGCTGAAAAAGCCGGAGCCGAAAGCTTCCGTTCCGGAGGAAAAGAAGAGCGAGAAAACAAAGGAAGTCGGTGAATGGGACGAAATCGTTGCAGCAGCAAAAAAAGAGGGCAAGTTGGTCATGTCCGGAGATCCGAGCGAAGTGTGGAGAAAGTCGCTGGTCGATTTGTTTCAGCAGGACTACCCGGAAATTAAAGTCGAGTATACAGGCGCTAATGGGCGTGATTTTTGGCCAAAAGTCAGGAAGGAACGCGAGCTGGGGCAAAACCTTTGGGATGTAAGAGCCGGCGGGGTAGAATTGCAAGGTTACCAAGCAAAAAATGACGGTTTTCTGGATCCGATCCGTCCGGTGCTGCTCCCTGAAATTGCCGATGACAGTAAGTGGATCGGCGGATTAAACGGTATGTTTCATGACAAAGAAAAAAAATTCATGCCCTCCTACACGGTATACCTCTCACCGACCGTATTTGTGAATCGCGACTTTATTCCAGAATCTGAGCTTACATCTTCGGAACAACTGCTTGATCCCAAATTCAAAAATAAGATCGTTATGCAGACGCCTACCGGGGGAGCCTCGTTTAGCTCGTTAGGCAATCTCGGATTTATGTATGGAGAGAAGTTTGTGCATGATCTTTTGTCTACGCAGAAAGTGGTTGTTACGGATGACAAACGCCAACAGGCGGAGTGGGTAGTGCGAGGCAAGTATCCTATCGCAATCGGCTTTAATGATACCCAGCTCGTACCGTTCGTCAGTCAGGGTCTTGGTAAAAATGTAACGACGCTGGAAGATAAAATTACGCCCGCGGCATCAGGACTGGGGGGCCTCTTTTTAATCAAGGACGCGCCGCATCCGAATGCGGCCAAACTGTATATTAACTGGTTGCTTTCTAAAGAAACCCAAATTAAGGTGACTAAAAATGTGCTGCTTAACAGCAGACGTACAGATGTCCCTCCGGTTGTCAAAGATCTGGCCATCGATCCGGCAAATTTATCCAAATATCGTTTTTATTCTACTGAGGAAAATGTGGAGATATCCGAACGTCTCTTGCCGGTGATCAAGGATGCTATGCGGCAAAAATAAAAAATTTAATCAAGAATTATGAGGGGAGTAATGTTAGATGTCGAATGTAGAATATAACGATCTTCGCGAATTTATTGAACTTTGTAGAGAACACGGTGAGTTGAAAGAGATCAATGGAGCAGACTGGAACTTGGAAGTCGGTGCCTTGACAGAAGCCACGGCTGAATTGCTTAATGATCCTCCGATGCTTTTGTTTGATCAAATCAAAGGTTATCCGGCCGGATTCAGGACATTATCCTTGCCGATTGCTTCCCATAAACGGGCAGCGTTGGCGCTTGGACTTTCATTGAACAAGACGAAATTGGAGAATGTTCGTTTAGGGGCGAAAAAAATCAAAGAGGCAAAGTCTATTCCGCCGGTAGAGGTTGAGTACGGACCCGTGATGGAAAATGTGCTTACAGGCGATGAAGTTGACCTTCTTCGTTTTCCGGCTCCGATTTACCATTCTTCTGACGGAGGACGTTACATCGGTACCGGCGATTCATTAATTAACCGGGATCTCGTTACGGGCTATGTGAATATGGGGACCTATCGGATGCAGTTACACGAACGGAACTTGCTTGGTTTATGGATGAGCCCGGGTCAGCAGGCCCGTCAGATCTGTCAACAATACTGGGATCAGGGGAAAAGCTGTCCGGTTGTCGCCACTTTCGGTATCGATCCTCTATCCTTTATGGCATCGCACACCAAACGGCCATTCGGCAGCTCCGAATTTGATTTTATCGGCGGCCTTCGCGGCAAGCCGTTGGAAGTCATTAAGGGGCCGATTACCGGGCTGCCTATACCCGCCCATGCCGAGATTGCCATTGAAGGTGAAGTGCCGCCTCCAACAGAGGAATCCCGCGAAGAAGGGCCGTTCGGGGAATGGCCGGGCTATTATTCCGGAGGAACATTGGGTACCGGTGAGCTTCAGCCCGTCATTCGTGTAAAGGCTGTTTATTATCGCAACAACCCCATTATTTTAAGCGAAGCGCCATTATGGCCGGGTGCATCTAAACGCGCTCTTCCGCTCCATGCGGGTTTATTATGGGATCAGCTTGAGAGCGCAGGTATCCAGGATATCTCCGGTGTGTTCTTCCATACGGACTATATGGTTGTCGTTTCAATCAAGCAGCGCTATGCTGGACATGCGAAACAAACGGCAATGGCTGTCTTGGGATGTGCGGCCTCTGCGCGCAATGGACGTTATGTTGTTATCGTGGATGAGGACATTGATCCTACCAATATGAAAGAAGTGTTGTGGGCGATGAAAACCCGCGTAGATCCGGCCACGGATATTGATACCCTCGATGGTGCCTGGAGTACGCCTTTAGATCCGCGCATGCCTCCGGAAAAGCGCCATTCAGGCGATTATACAAACAGCCGAGCGGTATTCTATGCTGTTCGCCCCTTTGCCTGGCGTGATAAATTTCCTAAGTCCAGCCGTACTGAGCGTGAATTGCGCGAAGAAATTGTGAGGAAATATAAATCCATTTTACCTTTTCCGAATGTTTAGAGAAGGAGGGGAACAATATGTCTGAAGTTTCGTATAACGATTTGCGAGAATATATTGACGCTTGCAAAGCGATAGACAATTGGAGAGAGATTCTGGATGCCGACTGGAATGAAGAGATAGGTGCTCTTACCGAAGCGACGGCAGAACTTATCCCGGATCCTCCCATGCTTATGTTTGACAGAATCAAGGATTACCCGGCAGGAATGCGGGTGGTCAGCCTGCTGCTTTCGTCCCCCAAAAGAGTTGCTCTTTCATTGGGCCTTCCTTTGGAGAAAAGCAAGCTGGAACTTGTCCGATTGGCTGCAAGAAAAATAAAAGAAGTGAAAGCGCTTCCGCCCGTGGAAGTGTTGCATGGTCCGATCATGGAAAATGTGATGACCGGAGAAGATGTGAATATATTGCGTTTTCCGGTGCCTCTTTTTCATCAATCGGATGGCGGCCGGTATATCGGCACGGGTGATTCCGTGATTAATCGCGATCCGGAATCGGGTTACGTGAATATGGGGACTTACCGTATTCAGGTTCATGACCGCAATCTGCTTGGCTTATGGATGAGTCCCGGTCAGCAAGGACGCCAGATTTGCCAGAAATACTGGGATCGGGGGAAAAGCTGTCCGATCGTCGCTACGTTCGGAGGCGATCCGTTAACATTTATGGCATCACACAGCAGGCGGCCTTGGGGAAAATCCGAACTGGAATTCGTAGGCGGCCTTCGCGGCAGACCTCTCGAGGTGATTAAAGGACCGATTACTGGACTGCCGATTCCAGCTTATGCAGAAATTGCTATCGAAGGGGAAGTGCCTCCTCCCGGAATCGAATCCCATCCCGAGGGGCCTTTTGGCGAATGGCCCGGTTATTATTCCGGGGGAACAGTGGGTACGGGGGAATTGCAGCCGGTCATTCGGATAAAAGCCATTTATCACCGCAATAATCCGATTATTTTGAGTGAGGCGCCATTATGGCCCGGAGCTCCTAAATATGGATTGCCGATTGGTTCAGGGGTATTATGGGATCAGTTGGAGGGCGCGGGAATTCAGGATATTGCCGGGGTTTATAACCATGATCGCTATTTCATCGTGATCGCGATCCGCCAGCGCTACGCCGGTCATGCCAAGCAGGCAGGTCTGGCTGCCCTTGGCTGCGCTGAAGCGGCCAGGCACGGCAGATATATAGTGATCGTTGACGAAGATATCGATCCCTCGAATATGAAAGAAGTGCTCTGGGCGTTGAAAACCCGTGTAGATCCAGCAACCGACATAGAAATCGTTGACGGCTGTTTAAGCACACCGATCGATCCCGTTATGTCTCCCGAGAAACGGGAGTCTCGCAATCATACAAGCAGCCGTGCCATTTTTTATGCGGTCCGTCCGTTTACCTGGAAGGACAAATTCCCCAAGTCCAGCCGAGCGGGAAAGGATTTGCAGCGGGAAGTGATGGAGAAGTATAAGTCTGTTCTTTCATTTCCAACCTTGTAAATTTTATGGATTGGTTCATAGGCTGATTTCGCGGGAAATCTGGTTGAAATGTCCGGTGATAAAGGAGGAAAGAACATGTCTGAGGCCTTATTAAAGCCACCTTACCCGAATGATGAATACATAAAGGCGGAATCCCCAAAAAAAGATATTCTCCGATTAGAGCAAATAACCAAATATTTTGGGAATAACAAAGTGGTTGATGCCTTAAGTTTGAATATCCAAGAGGGGGAAATTTTCACACTGCTTGGACCTAGCGGCTGCGGCAAGACGACCACTTTGCGGCAAATTGCCGGACTTGAGCAACCGGACTCCGGGAAAATTTATTTTCGCGATACGCTGCTTGTCTCACCATCGGATAAAATAAATATGTCCCCTCATAAGCGGAAGATGGGGATGGTATTTCAATCTTACGCCATTTGGCCTCACCTTAACGTATTCGAAACGGTAGCGTATCCTCTTCGTGCCCGAAATGTGAAAAACGCTGAAATCAAGCGGCGGGTCATGGAGACGTTGGAATTGGTAGGTCTGAACGGAAAGGAACATCGCGCCGGACCTGCGCTAAGCGGAGGTCAACAGCAGCGTGTAGCCGTTGCCAGAGCACTCGTATACGAACCGGATATTCTTTTACTTGATGAGCCGTTTAGTAACCTTGATGTCAAATTGCGCGAGCAGATGCGTATTGAGCTGAAGCTGCTGCAGCGAAGAATCGGGGTTACGGTAATTCTGGTCACTCATGATCAAATGGAAGCTCTCAGCTTTTCGGACAGGATTGCCATTATGAACCAAGGGAAAATCGAACAATTAGGCACTCCCAAGCAACTGTACGAGAAACCGCAAACGGTATTTGCCCGCGACTTTATCGGAAAAAATATCACCTTGGAGGCAGAGATCGAAAGCGTGGAACGAGGATTGGTAAAAGTAATTGTGGGTAAAGGGAAGGGCACAGTTTTATGCGCTCAAAATAATTACGTTCCCCAGCCTAGCAAGGGACAGAAGGTTGTCGTTTCTATCCGTCCCGAGGATATTGTGGTCAATGCTTCGGGCAGCGAAGCGGATCATAATTTCTTGGAAGGGGAAATTGACGCTCTGCTGTTTATCGGAGACCGATATGAATGCCATGTCAAGATAGGCGATGAGGCAATTCTGGGATACGTACCCCGCAACCAAAATTTAGAGGAAGGCAGCAACGTGCGCTTATACTTTCCTCTGGAGGGATTGTCCGTATGGCCAAAGTCATAGTAGAACAAAATCGGTTGACCCGTCGAAGATTCAAAGTTGAAGCCGGAACGATCTTTTACACTTTGATACTGGCGGTCTTATTAGTCGTTATTATTTATCCTCTCGGGCTGCTCATAATCAACAGCTTTATCGTTACGCTTCCCGATGGAACGGAGCAGATCGGATTCGGCAACTGGACCATTGCCTGGACTCAGCCAGGTCTTGTCGAATCCATATTCAATACGTTTAACATGGTAATCGTAACTACAGTGATTGTATTTCCTGTCGGCATTTTATTCGCCTGGCTTTTGACCCGTACGGATATTCCGGGCAAAGAATATTTGGATTTTTTTATGTGGCTGGCGTTTTTTCTGCCAACCTTGCCTGTATTGATGGGTTGGATTCTTCTTCTGGACCCGGACTTCGGCTTGATAAATCAGATTTTTTCAGATTGGTTCGGTCTGCAAAAAGGACCATTCGATATTTATTCCTTTTGGGGAATCATTTGGGCGCACATTGTCATCCGCGGTGTGGCTGCAAAATACATTTTCCTGGCTCCGGCGTTCCGTAATCTCGATTCTTCTTTAGAAGAAGCTTCGAGGATTTCAGGCAGGGGTACACTGGGAACATTGTTTCGGATTGTGGTGCCTGTAATGACTCCCGCCATTCTCATTACCCTGATCATATCGCTTATTCACTCTCTGGAATCATTTGAAATCGAGAAAGTTCTGGGGCCGCCAATCGATTTTTTTGTTTTCAGTACGAAAATCTACCAGCTGATTGCAGAAGTAAACCCTCAGTTTGGCGTGGCGACCGTATTGAGTTTGATCATTTTATTAAGCATGCTGCCTTTGATTTTTCTTCAGCAGTGGATCAATTCCAAACGGAATTTCGTAACTGTGACGAGTCACTTTAAACGGAATATCGTTCGCTTGGGCGCAATGAAGTGGCCGGCGTTTATCCTCGTTTTTGGATTCTGTATGCTCGTCACAGTAGTGCCGATTACATTTATGATCCTAGGGACTTTTATGAATATGTTCGGTTTTTTCGACATTGAGAACGTTTGGACAATGGATCATTGGAAGCGTGTTCTCCAAGATCCCATCTTGATTAAATCGCTTTGGAATACAGTCAAAATGGCGGGCAGTGCAGCCTTGATAGGCATGGTGCTATTTACCTTGTTGGCGTATATTTCAGTGCGCAGCAAGTATTTGGGACGGGGAATGATCGATTTGCTTACCTGGCTTCCTGCCGCTATACCGGGAATCATTTTGGGACTCGGGATGCTGTGGATGTTCTTGGGAACTCCATTTTTCCGTCCGCTGTATGGAACGATTTTCATTTTAATAATCGCCGTGTTAATTAATTCGATGACGACCGGGGTTCAACTGATAAAAACGAACATGGTACAGTTAGGCAAAGAGCTGGAAGAGGCTTCTTCGGTGTCGGGAGGATCCTGGTTGTATACCTTTAGGCGTGTCATTATGCCTATTCTCGCGCCCGTACTTCTTTCCGTCGGCACCTTGACCTTTATTACGGCATCTAGAAACGTGGCCAATATTGCAATGATCGTTACAGGAGAAAATCGCCCGATCGCTATGCTTCAGCTGGATTATATGGCGGACGGCAGCTATGAAGCGGCGGCCATTTCAGGTGTATTCGTCGTTATTCTGACCATTGGCGTGGCGTTACTTGCAAAATGGATCGGAAAACGAATCGGTATTCGCATTTGAACCGCTTTTAGAGTAGAAGAAGATCCACGAGAAAAGGGTTAAAGCTGAAAGCCGGACAAAAGCATTTTGATCGGTGGAATAACCGGCGCGATCATGTTGAATGTGATTTGGGTGAGGCTTGTCGTACAAAATCCATCTCTCGGTTCGGGAAATACCCAACTAACGAATCAGCAAGATAATTACTTGTGAGTTCCAAGCTATTATTGAGGTTCACGCGACCAATTCAATCACATTTATTCTAAGGAGAACACGATGGAAGATAGCCTGTATATGGTCATGCTTTTGGGTTTTATTCTAGGAATGAAGCACGCGCTTGAACCGGATCACATCATCGCCTTATCTACGATCGCCAGCCGGAGTAAAAGTTTATGGCGATCCAGCTTGACGGGTGTATTCTGGGGAATTGGTCACACCTCTACTTTGTTTGTGATCGGACTGCTGCTAATCCTACTGAAGCTGGAACTCTCTTTAAGATTAAGTCTGTCCTTAGAGTTTTTAGTCGGGATTATGCTTGTTTATTTGGGATTTTCCACGGTAATATCGTTTCAGCGCAAAAAGATTCATAATCACGAGCACCAGCACGATGGAATTCCCCATCATCATTTTCATGAAAAACATGAGCATTCCCATTCTAGCTTCTCTTATATAAAGTCCACGATGATCGGAATGATCCACGGGCTGGCAGGAAGTGCGGCCATGGTGCTGTTGGTTATGTCTACGGTATCTTCTGTGTGGAAAGGAATCGTATATATTCTGGTTTTTGGTTTGGGTACTGTGTCCAGCATGCTTATTTTTACGACGATCATCGGGCTGCCTTTTGTTTTAAGTGTAAAAAAGCGGAACTTGAATACAAAATTGATTTTGGCAACCGGAGCCCTAAGTGCATTGTTTGGTTTTTATTACATGTATAATTTAGGAATCAATGAAGGACTTTTCAAACTCTGGTTTTCATAATTTGGTCAGACCTTTATCAATAACCCGGATAATGTTACATCCCCCCTATTATATACCTATGAAAATGCTTGCTTGGATGTGTTATATGTAACTACTGGTCTTATAAAGACATTGAAACGAGGGGACAGAAGATGAGGGTGATTGTAGGTATTTCGGGAGCGACCGGAGCAATATTCGGGATTCGCCTGTTAGAAGTTCTTCAGCAATTGGGAGTGGAAACGCATCTGGTGATGTCCAAATGGGCGGAAACGACTATCAAGCTGGAAACGGGCTATACGGTGCAGCAAGTCAAAAGTATGGCGGCTGTCGTACACGATCCGATGAACCAGGCTGCATCCATATCTAGCGGCTCGTTTCGCGTTGACGGTATGATCATTGCCCCCTGCAGCATGAAAACATTGGCGTCTATCCGTGTCGGTTTCGCCGAGGGACTTCTCGGCAGAGCAGCTGACGTCATATTAAAAGAACGCAAAAAACTCGTGTTACTCGTTCGCGAAACTCCGCTAAGCGACATACATCTGGAAAATATGCTGGCACTTTCGCGGATGGGCGCGGTTATCCTGCCGCCGATGCCCGCATTTTACAACAAACCGACGACATTAGATGACATGGTAAACCATATTGTGGCGCGGACATTGGACCAATTCGGCATCGATAATACGCTAACCAAACGTTGGCAGGACCCGGTAAAACGAAAACAGCCGTAATAAAGGGATAGGAAATGAATGTGTAATGAAGAGGAGGAACTTGAAGTGGAGGTCAAGGTTTTTATCGAATACAAAATCGTTTCAGAGAAAAGAGATACTTTTATGCAACTTCTGCCCGATTTGAAACGAAATACAGACGAGCATGGTGGACGGGAATACAAAATCTATGAGGGGACGGACCAGCCTAATCTGATCGTGGAGGAATTCCTCATCGCGGACATTGGACGCTATCAAATGATAAAAACAGAGCGCTTGAATCCCGATTCCCCATTCTGGAACAAACATCATGAACATATCGTAGGAGGGGCAAACAAGCTGCATATCTGGGCCTTCAAGACATTGAAATAGCTAACCATACAGAACAATACCGAATGAAAAAAAGCCCTAACATTACATATAGGAGGTGCCGCGGCACCTCTTTTTGCGTCTGGACAGTATCGAATAACAGGAGTAGCAGGAAAATAAAGGGATTTTCTTTTCCGATTCGAGCGAAAATTACAAAATACACTAAAAAAACCATGAGAAACGTTAATTGCCCCATGTTCATGGAACAGGCCGGCACAGGTAAAATTGAAGTGTAAAGAGGACAACGAGGGAAAGCCCCAAGCGGACATTTCTCAATATGTCTTTCAATATCTCAGAAGAAAAGAGGAGAAAAAATGGCTCAAAAGATTTTGGATCACAATGGAAACCCTGTCACACATGGCCGCGAAACCGTTAACGGAGTTCGTCTCCATTACTATACTGCTGGAGAAGGTGAGCCGGTTGTCCTTCTGCACGGTGTACCGAAAACCTCTTACTACTGGCGTAATGTATTGCCAAAGCTGTCTCATAAATATAAGGTAATCGTACCAGACCTTCGCGGTTTCGGCGATTCGGCTCGGACATTGACTGGTTACGATATGCCTAACATGGCGGAAGATATTGCTCAACTGATGACGGCTCTCGGACATGAGAAGTTCTTCCTTGTCGGTGAAGACTGGGGAGCAGCGGTGGGCATGGCGCTCGCCATGCAATATCAAGATCGGGTTAAGAAGTTCGTATACACTGAAATGCTTCTCCCTGGATTCGGGTTGGAAGATTGGTCGCACCTGACGGAAGAGAATGTGCGCACGAACCACTGGATTTGGCACATCAACTTCTACAATGTTCGTGATTTCCCGGAACTTCTGATCTCGGGTCGAGAAATGCTGTACTTCTCTCATTTCATCCGTCATGAGTGCTATGATCCTACTGCCGTTTCCGAAGAGGCCATTGCAGAGTATGTGCGCTGCTACGCTGCACCGGGCGGACTGCGGGCGATGTTCGAAGTATACCGCGCGACATTCCAAGATGCGGCCTTCTTCAAAACAGCACTCGACAACAAGTTGAAAATGCCGGTTCTCGCACTCGGAAGTACTTACTTCATTGGTGAAGAGAATACACGCGAGATGAAACTGGTTGCAGAGAACGTGGAGGAAGCAAGCCTGCCTTGGGGCCACCAATTGGCAGAGGAATGTCCGAACGAATTGAGCGAAATCCTGCTTAACTTCATCAGTAAATAATATCTTGATCATCACGCCACATGAATGCAGTGGCGTGATGTTGTAAGTAAGGGTCTGATTCTATCGACGATCAAAGGGGGAACGGAATGTGAAATGGAATAAGCCGGTTCTTGTAGCCATTGTCGTTCTATTCATGTTCATGACGGCTTGCGGCAATAACAGCGGTACATCTTCCGGTAAAGCTGAGGGTACAGCGGAAGCTGACAAGAATGCTGCCGGGTCATCCGTGAAATCTGAAGCGGATGGCAGTACTCATGCAGGACTAAAGCAGCCGCCATGGTATAAGGAACCAACGGCTGATCAATTGGAAGCCGTCAAATTGGACAATCCTTCCGATGTGATTGTAAGCAGCGGTCCTAATGGTGAGAAAGCAACTCCTGCCAGCGAAATTATCATTACGGAAGAGCAAGCTGCCAAGATCAAGGAAGGCAAATTTACGGCAGCAATCGCTATGGGATTCCTCGGGGATGATTGGTCCGAGCAGCAGCTCGCCGGATTGAAGTCGGAGTTCCGCAAGCTGGGTATTGAAGTCGTCGCTGAAACCAATGCAAATTTCAAGGATACGACGCAAATTTCCGATCTTCAAGCTATTGCCGGTAAGAAGCCGAACATTGTTGTAAGTATTCCGCTCAACGCTCAGACAACGGCAAGCGCATACAAAGCTCTGGCCAATGCAGGCACGAAGATCGTCTTTATGGACCAGCCGGCGGAAGGCATGCTGCCGGGCAAGGACTACGTTTCTGTGGTGTCCGCAGACAGCTTCGGTCTTGGCATGAACATTGCGGATGAATTAGCCAAAGCCGTAGGAGGCAAGGGTGAAGTTTCAGCGCTCTATTACGCTCCGAACTTCTATGTGACCAATCAGCGCTATCAAGGGTTCGTAGCTCGTCTGGCAGCCAAGTATCCTGACATTAAGCTGGTTGAGGTACAGGGCTTCCAGGATCCGAACCGTTCACAGGAAGTAGCGGCTGCCCTGCTGACGAAATATCCGAACTTGAAAGGGATGTATGCCAGCTGGGATGTACCGGCAATGGGGGCCGTAGCAGCAGCTCGCGTTGCAGGTAAGACGCCTGCGAACTTTAAGATTTCAAATGATAATCTTGGTAATGAAGTGGCGCTTGACATGGCGCAGAACGGCTTTATCGCCGGCATCGGCTCGCAGCGTCCGTTCGACCAAGGTGTCGCAGAAGCTAAATTGGCGGCACTGGCGATGATCGGCCAGCCGACGCCGGCTTATGTTGCGGTTAGTTCATTGGCCGTCAACCGGAAAAACCTTAAAGAGTCCTACAAGGTGATCTATCACAAGGATGCCCCGGCCGATATTCTTGAAGCATTGATGAAATAAGAGCGTAACGAAGGCATGGCAGGGGGGGACGTCTCTGCCGTGCCATCCATTTATACACGTAGGCGGTGAGACCATGACGATCCCACACATTCTTGAAATGGAGAACATCAATAAGTCGTTCAGTCGTGTGCCTGTACTGAAGAATGCACACTTTGAGCTGCGCAAAGGTGAAGTTCATGCCCTTATGGGAGGCAACGGTGCAGGGAAATCAACGTTGATGAAAATTCTTACCGGTGTGTACACCAAAGACTCCGGAACCATTTTATTAGAAGGCAGCAAGGTGGAGTTCAACAAGCCCAAGGATGCCGAACGAAGCGGTATCGCGATGATCTTCCAGGAATTCAGCCTAATCCCTACACTCACGGTTGCAGAAAATATCTTCTTGAAGCACGAACCCAGGAGAGGCTTGCCCTTCTCCATCGACGGCAAGGAGATGGTTAGAAGATCCAGGGAAATTCTGAACGATTTGGATGTCCAGATTGATCCTAACGCAACGGTTGATTCGCTTAGCGTTGGTTACTGGCAAATGGTCGAGATTGCCAAAGCCTTATCCAAAAATGCGCGAATTCTCGTGATGGATGAGCCTACGGCCTCCTTATCGGAAAGTGAAACCCGATCCCTGTTTCAATTGGTCAAACGCCTTAAACATGCAGGGATATCGATCGTCTACATTTCACATCGAATGGCGGAGATTTTTGAAATCTGTGATCGCATCACGGTAATGAAGGACGGACAGAACGTCTTAACGGAGGAATGCAGCCGGATCTCGATGGAGCAGGTTATTGTGTCCATGCTGGGCAAAGAGACAGCCTCTTTCGAGTGGCAGGAGAGGCAATACGAGCTTACTCCCGAACCCGTTGTGCAGGTGCGTAATCTGGCTTATGGGAGCAGAGTAAGGAATGTTAGCTTTGATCTTTACCCTGGGGAAATTGTAGGCCTGGCAGGTTTAATGGGCAGCGGAAGAACAGAAATTGCGGAAGCCATCTTCGGCATTCGCCAACCGGAAGCAGGAGAAATCCTCATCCGAGGAAAGGAAATCAAGAACGTTCGCGATGCAATAGGTCAAGGGGTTGCTCTAGTCCCGGAGAATAGGCGCAAACAAGGATTGATTCTCGATCATTCGGTTCGAAGCAATGTCATGCTGACGAATATCTATCAGTTATCAAAGCATCTGTTCGTGAATGATTATGCAGGCACGAATATGACGAACCATTACATTCAGAAGCTGAATATTAAAACAGACGGCCCTGATAAGATTGTAAAGCTGCTGTCTGGCGGAAATCAACAAAAAATCGTACTGGCTAAATGGCTGGCTAAAAATCCTACCTTGCTGATCCTGGATGAACCTACGATCGGCGTAGACATAGGAGCAAAATCAGAAATTGTTGAGATCGTCCGTGAGCTTGCCGACAGAGGAATATCCGTTCTTGTTATTTCTTCCGAACTGCAGGAGCTTCTGGCGTTAAGCGACAGAATTCTTGTTCTATATAACGGCGAAATCATGAAAGACATATATCGACGGGATATTGAGACCGAGGAGGTTCTTCATCATGCAATCCAAGGATATTAAAAGCAAGGAGCTCATTTCGATTTCTCGGTTAAGCTTTCCTTTCCATTGGAGGGATTACTTTGTTTATATCGCATTCGCAATTGTTTTGATCTTTTTCGCTTTTACGATTGCTGCGGACGGTTTTTTCCTGCCTTCCAATTTGTTTAATATCGTCCGGGCTACGACGATGATTTCCATTATGGCCATTGCCATGACCTTCGTCATCTCCGCGGGGGAGCTGGATTTATCCATCGGTTCGATAACGGCATTCTCCGCTCTGATTTCGGCCATGGCCATGAATGCCGGATATGGCATGGCAGGAGGAGTTATCGCGGGTCTGCTGGCTGGCCTGCTGATTGGCGCCACTAACGGCATACTTGTTACGAAAGTAGGCATTCCTTCCTTTCTTGTGACCCTGGGAATGATGCAGCTGCTGCGTGGTGTGGATATGTGGCTGACCAATACCAATCCGGTTGTGATCAAGAATGCCAACTTTAACTTCTTCTTCGGTTCCGGCAATTTGGGCTCCATACCCGTCTTACTGTTATGGTCTCTCGTGTTCTTAGGGGCGGGGCATTACATACTCAAGCACACCCCGTTCGGACGTGAGGTGCTGGCTACGGGGGGGAACCGGCTTGCTGCTGAATATTCGGGTGTCAATACGAAGCGAATCAAGTTTTATGCGTTCCTGCTTTCCGGTGGTGCTGCAGCGATCGCAGGAATGCTCTATGCCGGCATGATGCAAAGTGCGCGTTACAGCTTCGGGCAGGGCGATGAGCTAAGTGCGATTGCTGCGGTTATATTGGGAGGAACCAGCCTCTTCGGCGGTGCGGGTACAATCATAGGTACGATCATTGGTTCTCTGCTGATTGGGACCATTAATAACGGGCTCATTATTATGGGACTGAGCGTCAGCCAGCAGATGATTGTCAGCGGCGCGATTATTATTCTGGCGGTTGCGTTCGGTAAAAAACCTGCGTCCTAATCCCTAATGAAGGCGGGATCCGGGACTGCTAAAACATGCTGTACGGCCGTGCGTTCACTCTCCCGGGGTTATGAGGAAGGCTGGACGGATAGCAAGGGAAATAGGATGCAAGGAAAGAGCAGCACCCCTGGAACGGGAATCCGATTCTAGGGGTTCATTCTTATTGGCTTCTCCAGTGCCTGATTATGAAATCCTAGCTTACCTCATCATGGGTTAACACGTGTTATAATAGACGATAGCAGCACACTCACCTGTACTTCTCGTATACCAGAGACTTCAATTGCAAGGGGTGATTACCAATGAAAGTCATTGTCGTTGAAGATGAACCGAACTCATTAATGGGGATGAGAAGAGCGGTCGAATCGATGGGGATGAATTTGTCCCTGTTTACTTCAAACCATGCCGAAGAGGCAATGGGAATCATTGCGGAGCACCGGCCGGACTTGATCGTTACAGATATTATGCTGCCGGGCATGACAGGCTTGGACCTTGTCGAGCATTTCGTTGGGAAACATTATCAACCTAAAATCATTGTTGTAAGCGGATACAACGATTTTGAATATGCACAAAGAAGCATTCGTGTTGGAGCCGCCGATTATTTGTTAAAGCCGTTCCATACGGAGGAGTTCGCGGAGAAAATCCGCAAGTTTCTACTCCTGATTCAGCAAGAAAAAGAACAGAATCACCATCTGCAGCAGCAGTATACCTTTGCCCAAATGGGAAATCGGTTGATGCGTGATAATTATTTGGCCGATTTCTGTTTAAAATATACGCCGCTTGAAGAGCATATTTACCAAAGGTTAAAGCTATGGAACCTGGCATGGCTGGCGGACCAACCCTATTCTATTATGGTGATGGACACCAAAGGCTATCCGGACGGTAAGCCGATCGGGAGTAATTATGCGCTGCAAACCTTCGCTATCGGGAACATTTTGAATGAAGTATTGATGGACTACGCTGCTACTGTATTTTTCAAGGATTCCAAGCATCGTTGGGTTGTAATAACAGGGAACGACAAGGTTCAAGAGTTGATACATTCGATTATCCACAGTGTCAAAAGTTATCAGAAAATTGAATTGGCAATAGGGATCAGCGCAAAGATGGAGCTTTTCGAACATATCCATTCCGCTTACCAAGATGCACTGAAAGCATTCCGAATCCATTCCTTATCGGACCATTCGGAGTTCTTCTATGAGTCCAATCCATCTAAATCAAGCGGTTATGTGACGCCGGACCAGATGGCCTCCTTGTTGTGCGAGCAGAACGAGGAGGCGATTGCACGGGCTGTCAAACAATTCATCCGAGGCACCGTCATGCTGGAAGGAACGGAGAGCAAAGAGGATGTTACTCGCGGCGTCTTAAATTACCTTTCGCAAATTCATATCAGCCTGAGTGAGAGAACGGCCAAGGAATTGGAAGAAATTCCGATGAGAGTGTGGGAGATGCTCGACGAGTGCAGCACGATTCAAGAGTATCAGCAGGTTTTGCGTGACTACCTCACCAATCTAGGCCGACAGCTGTTCGCTCCCAGGATGAATGCGATTGTGGAACGTGCATTAGAGAAAATGGCTGCCGCTTATATGGAAGATATTACATTAGGTAAAGTCGCGGACGAGTTATCGATTCATCCCGTGTGGCTCAGTCAGGTGTTCAAGAAAGAAACCGGCCAGACCTTCACGGATTATCTTGCCGATCTCCGGATTAACCGCGCGAAGACGCTGCTAAGAGAGACAAGTATGAAAATCTATGAGATTGCCACGGCTGTTGGCTACAATGATTTGCAGTATTTCGGCACGCTGTTCAAAAAGAAAACAGGTGAAACTCCGAAAGAGTTCAGGTATGGCAAATGAGGAAGAGAACGAATTTTAACACGCTGTTCATTAAAATGCTTCTGATTATGTCTGTATCGATGTTAATCCCGATCGCCGTACTAGGCATGCTTTCTTTTGAGAAGTCTAAGCAGCAAATTGAATCCGTCACCTCCCAGTTTCTTCAGGATAATCTCGCATTAAATGCCAAGCTGGTTAGAAAAATAATGGTTAGTGTGGAAGAGGAGTCACGACGCTTAGCTGCATCCAAAGAAATTCAGGACTATCTGGAGACCTACCCCTTAGCTAATGAAGCGGATCAGGTTCCGTTCTCCGTGGTGGAAACGCGACTTCAAATCAAGCTAACCAGCGCTTACCGCATGGATGTATTGACTAAGAATTCGGAGTCTTATTCGCAGCTATATCCTCTCATTCAAGCAGCGGGAAAAAAGGGGGTTTGGATTCATGAGTGGGATCGGGATATGTCCAGCCCGGTATTTATCTATATCGCCTTGATCAGGAACTCCGCCTATGATACCATCGGCATTCTAACGCTGGAGATTCCGGAGTATTTAGTCCGTGGAGGATTAGTCTTCCCATCTTCATTTAAGAACTATAAAGTCATGCTGGTGGATAGCGGAAATCATATCATCTCTAATACGGATACAAGCTTCTACAATAAGGAGTATTACTATGAAGAATATTTTCCGACGGAAAAATGGAAGAAGGGAGAAGTCGAGCTGAACAGGGATGGCTGGAAGCTCATTGCGGCTGTCCCAAGGGATGAGCTCACGGGAACCATTTACCAAATTAAAGATTTCACCTTCTGGATTGTGATGATCAGTATGATTGTTGTCACGCTGTTTCTTGTTATACTTGTACGCACCTTTACGATTCCCATTAAAAATTTGGTTCTGCATATGAATGAAGTGAAGAGAGGGCTGCTAAATCCTTTTGCTCTCTATCAAGAGAGACGAGATGAAATCGGCCAGCTTGTTCGCGGCTACAATCAGATGGTATCGGGTATGCTGGAATTGCTTCACAAGACGAAAGCCATGGAATCAGACAAAAGGCAATTGGAGCTGCAGACCTTAAATCATCAAATCAACCCCCATTTCTTTTACAATACGCTTGATGCGATTAAGTGGAGAGCCGAACACAGCAACGAGACGACGATTGCCGCGATGGTCACTAAATTAGCCAGTTTGCTGCGGTTCAGTCTGAACAATGGGGATGAATGGACGACCGTTGAGCGGGAAATTGAGCATGCCCGAAATTACCTTGACATTGAGCTTCTTCGCAGCAATCGTTCTTTCCAAGTGTTCAGCCAAATTGCACCGGATGTTCGCAAAAAAAAGATTATTAAATTAATTTTGCAGCCGATTATGGAGAATGCGGTGAAGCATGGCATCAGCAAGCATCCGGAAGGAAAAGGGAAGATTAAGCTGACCGCGAAACGGGATGGGAATGAAATTGTCTTCATCATTGAAGATAATGGGCCCGGCTATCATGGCGGGCCCTTGTTGAACTTGGGCAATCCTGCGGAGAGGGACGGAACTGGCGGAATCGGATTAGTGAATGTTCATAAACGGCTAGAGCTGCATTTTGGGCATAAGTTCGGATTATTGGTGCATCCGAATCCGAATACAGGATTTAGAGTCGAAATCCGGCATCCTATTATCGAAGATGGGCAGGATAGCAGAAGTGGTGAACATGGCGGGCTCTAAGATGATGATCAGATGGGTGATATCGATTGTACAAGCTATGCAAGAGCACAGTGTGCCACCGCTGGTCATAAAGGTCTAGCAGATGGATAAGCCCTTTACATGGAGAGACGGGCATGATAAGCTCGCTAGCCTCGCGATGCCTGTTTACCCGCATCGCCCTATCGCGAGGGATTCATGCCCGTAGAGGTTCCATGTCAAGGGCAGCACCAAAAGAAGGAATTGGAAAGTTTTTTGGTTGGGGAAAAGAGCCCGCTTACTTTTAGTCAAATGACCGCAGGAGTCTGTTCGTTGCTAGTTAGATATTGATTTTTTTAAAAAACTACTATAATGAACTTAAAAATAAATAAACAATGAACTAATATTTATGGACATTTATGGTTATGTCTATAATTAGCGCTAATCATCACAAACTCTAAAATGGGGGGCGGAAGGATGTATGACTACAAATTCATTAATGCCAGAATTGTCGACGGCACCGGAAATCCTTGGTTCAGAGGGGAGATTGGCGTTAAAGACGGTAAAATTGTAAGCGTGTCCAAAAATCTTGAAGGGGAGTCGCTTCATGTTATCGATGCAGAGCATCAGATCGTTTGTCCAGGTTTTATAGATGTTCATACGCATGATGATCTTGCAGTCATATCCAATCCTGATCATGAACCAAAGCTTTTTCAAGGTGTTACCTCAGAAGTATTAGCAAATTGCGGTTTTGGTTGTGCGCCTGTAAATAAGCTTACACGTAAACAATTGTTGCAATATATCTCACCAGTATTAGGGACTTATTCCCGCGAATGGGGCTGGAAAAGCTTCAAGGAATATGTAAGCGTTTTATCTGAGCGGTCAACTTCGATGAACTTGGTATCGCAGGTTGCTCATGGGGCGGTTCGCATTGCAGTAATGGGTTTTGAAAGCCGCCCTGCGACAAGCCAAGAGATCGAAGAGATGAAAGCTTTAGTGGAAGAGGCCATGCAAGCGGGCGCAATCGGATTATCTTTAGGTTTGCTGTATGCACCTGGTTGTTATGCGGATCGTGCGGAGCTCATTGCTTTGTCAAAGGTGGCTGCTCGATATGGAGGTATTCTCAACTGCCACATGCGGGCAGAAGGAGACAGCTTATTGGAGTCCATGAACGAAGTTTTCGATATTGCCGAAGCGGCGGAAATTCCGCTTCATATCAGTCATTTGAAGCTCATCGGAGTCAACAATTGGGGGAAAATTCATCATGCGCTTGAATGGATCGAATCTAAAAAGGCTCAAGGACTTGATGTAACCTGCGATATTTACACGTATACCGCAGGCAGCAGCACGTTGATGTCGGTCCTTCCGTCCTGGGTTTCCGAAGGTGGAGTGGAGAAAGCTCTCATGCGGCTATCCAACCCGAAACAGCGGGCCAAAATCAAAAATGACATGGGTAGGAGCGTTAAAGGCTGGGATAATTTTGTGGAGATGCTCGGTTGGGATCGAGTGGTCGTCTCGGCCGTAAACGGAGAGGCCAATACCAATAAAGCGATTGAAGGCATGAATTTTTTGGAAATTGCCGAACATCGCAAACAGGAGCCGGTTGAATGTTTAATGGATTTGTTACTGGAGGAGCAAGGCTGCGTTACAATGATTTTACATCAAATGTCAGAAGAAGATGTAAAAGCGGTTCTCCGTTCGGATTATTCCATGATTGGTTCGGATGGGCTGCCGCTGTCTTCGGAAAAAATTCATCCCCGCCATTTTGGTACTTTTCCCAGATTGCTCAGTAAGTATGTGCGTGATGAGAAAGTGATGCCGCTTCAACAGGCCATCCGGAAAATGACATCCTTCTCAGCGCAAAGGTTTGGGTTTAAACGGCGAGGGATTGTGCAGGAAGGTTATTTTGCTGATCTGGTGGTTTTCAACGAACAGGAAATCAGGGATCGCGCGACGTTTGAGAAACCGAGACAGTACCCCGATGGGATTAAGTACGTGATGGTTAATGGTCGGCTTGTCGCCCGTCACAACCATAAGACTGCGGAACGGCCCGGTGTTTTTGTTCCGTTGCAGTATAAGTGTTGTTGAGTCGTTCATCGAATGCGGACTTTGGGTTTGAGAGGAGGTGCGCTTAACCGACCGATTTGTATAACAGGGGAGATAGTGAAGATGTTAAAGATGGGCATTATTTCGCACGAAAATTTTAAAGGAAAGATTTTAAAGGCTGTAAACGAGGTAGCATCGCTGGATTTGGAGTTTTACCTTAGATGGTATGTTCACGAAAGCCAATCCGTCGAACTGACACTTGAACTTAATCATCAGGTAGATGTGATTCTTTATGGTGGACCTGTACCTTATTATCTGGCCAATAAGGCTGCGGCCATCATGGTTCCGGCAGATTTTGTATCCCATGATGAAGTATCGCTCATGAAAGCGTTGTTTGAACTGCAGAAAATGGGAGTTGATTTGGAAAGAGTCAGTATCGATACGATTCCTGAAAGCACTCTTCGTAATGTATGCGAAGAATTGCAGCTTCCGTTTGAGCGGCTTAAAATTAAACCTCTGACTGAACCGAAAGTGAGTGATGATTATACGACGTTCCATATGGAACTTTATAACAACGGAACAACGGCATTCGCTTTGACCTGCCGTTCGATCGTATATGATCATTTGGTGAGCAAGCAAATACCGTGTTATAACATGATTGCAACGAAAACATCAATCATCAACGCTATAAATCAATTGAATGCCGCATACGAACGCTCGAAGTATCAAGGCTCACAAATTGCAATTGGGCTAATCAAAGTCAAGTCCCCTTCCCTGGTAAAGGAATCGATCATTCATTCTCGCAGATATCAAATTGAGATTCATCAGCATTTGCTGAACTATGCGGAGAAGCTTAAGGCGGGGCTGACGGAATTAAATGAAGGATTGTATTTGTTCTATACCACTTACGGTGTTTTGAAACAAGTGACGAACGGCTTCAAAGAGGTCCCGGATCTAACGGCACTTAAAGATTTAAACATTGTGCTGAGTATCGGAATTGGCACGGGCAATACATCTTCTATTGCTGAAGAAGGTGCAAGAAAAGCTTTATTAAAGGCGGAAAAATCCGGAGACGGTCATGCATTCATCATTCTGGACAATCAAGAACTTCTTGGACCATTAGGGGGGCACACCAGCAGAATTATTGTGAGAACGATAAGCACACAGCTACAGACGATGGCCAAAGAAAGCGGAATTAATGTTCCGACCATGGCGAAGCTATTCCACTTGTTTAAAAATGAACGCCGCTATCATTTTACTGCCGAAGAGCTTTCCAACGAACTGGGACTTTCCCAACGAAGTGCAAGACGGATCTTGACTCATCTCCATAAGGAAGGATTCGCAGAACCGATCGGAGAGGAAATCAGCTCGGGTCAAGGCAGACCACGAAGGATTTACCGGATTAATTTTGCATCACTGGATGTAACGGAAGAACGGATAGATTAAAAGGTGGTGAGTGTAATGGCAAATGTACCTGCCTTGGAGAAACATCCTAATAAACCCAATTTTACAGCTGACGACGATTCGTTTGAATATCAGAGAGACAAATTTGGGATGATATATCATTTATTCCGAAGAAAAACGGTTTTGATCGGTTTGGGGCTTGTTGTATTTGTCATTTGTTTGGCTGTATTTTCTTCACTTTTGACGAGTTATGACCCTAATGGAGTCAAAGTGGAAGAACGTTTAATGTCACCCAGCATGCAGCATATTTTCGGCACAGACGACTTCGGTCGCGATGTGTACAGCAGGGTCATTCATGGCGGTAAAACATCATTGATTATTGGAGCGACCGTTATGTTGCTGGCAGTCGGGGCAGGATCGCTAATCGGATTGTTTTCTGGCTTTTATAAAACACTCGATCATGTATTGATGCGAATCATGGATGGATTGATGTCGTTTCCGGGCCTGGTGCTCGCCATTGCCATGATGGGAGTGCTGGGCGGAAGTTTAACGACCGTGATCATCGCATTAAGCATCGTTTATATGCCGCGAGTAGCGCGGGTCGTGCGCGGTTCGGTTCTCGTCGTTAGGGAATATCCGTTTATCGAGGCGGAGCGGGCGCTTGGAGCAAGTAAAATATATATATTATTCACTCATATTTTACCCAACTGCCTGTCTTCTATCATTATTCAAGCTACATTTATTTTTTCCTATGCGGTGTTGGGTGAGGCTGCTCTAAGCTTTCTTGGAGTGGGTGTTCCTCCGACAACGCCCAGTTGGGGAAATATTCTCAGCGATTCGCGAGTTTATATCGTGCAGGCTTGGTGGATCGCGGTATTCCCGGGAGCGGCCATTATGTTAACGGTGTTAGGTTTGAATATGTTCGGCGACGGTTTGAGGGATATGCTGGATCCAAAGCTGCGGAAGGTATAACAACGGTGTTGGAGGTGAGAAGAGGTGAATTTACGATGCGTCGAATGCGGAAAAGTCTTGCCGCCGGAAATGTTATACGAATGCGATGATTGTGGAGGGATTCTCGAGGTTATCCATCCCAAGGGCGTGGAAACAGATGGTGCTTTACAGACAAGCATGTGGCGCTATAGCAAGAAATTGCCGGTCCGCAGTCCGGATCATATCGTTTCGCTGTATGAAGGAATGACTCCGATGCATCGTGCCTTGCGCATGGAGCAGTCGCTATCAGGCTTTAGAGGCATTGTGTATATAAAGGATGAAACAACCAATCCGACGGGATCATTTAAGGATCGGTTGGTCAGTGTTGCGATCAGTCGGGCACAAGAATTAGGTTGCAACGGAATCATCTGCGCCTCAAGCGGGAACGCCGGAGCTTCTGCAGCCGCATATGCCGCAAAAGTTGGCCTAAAAGCGATTATCGTCGCTCCGAGTCATACGCCCATTGAGAAATTAACCCAAATTTCCGGGTATGGCGCAACGGTTGTGCTTATTGATGGACACTACAGTCATTCGTATCGTTTTGCTGAACGGTTGGCTAAGGAGTTTAATTATGTCAATGTGACGACAACTTATTTGAATCCGTACGGAACGGATGGGCTAAAAACGGTTGGTTATGAGCTCCATGAACAGACGGGAGGAGAAATTCCTGATTACGTGTTTGTTCCAGTGGGTTCCGGCCCTTTAGTGAAAGGGGTTTATCAAGGCTTCCAAGAAGCTTTGCGCGAATCGGGTGATGCGCGCAAAGGGATTCCGAAGATCATCGCCGTACAAGCGGCTGGCTGCTCCCCAATCGTGAAAGCGTTTTATTCGGGCGACATGGAGGTGACAGCTTGGGATCAACCGGCAACAATCGCATCCGGGATCTCTGATCCGCTGATCGGTTATGAGAAGGACGGCACTTATACGCTAAGGCTGATAAGAGAATCCGGTGGGGGAGCGGTTTCCGTTACGGATCATGAAATCCGGAATGCAATGAGAATATTGGCCCAATCGGAAGGCGTGCTCGCCGAACCGACCGGAGCCTGTTCCCTTGCAGGATTCATCAAAATGCAGCAAAACCATCGCATTTCGCAGGACAGTAAAGTAGTATGTATGGTCACTGGCCACGGATATAAAGATTTCAAGGTGTACCGGGAAATGTCACCTGTTGTTCATCAGCTCAAAAGTCCGGATGATACGGAGTCAATTCGTCAATTATTATGTTTGAGCCCTGATTGAAAGGAGTGCCGAGCCGCATGATGTCCTATATTATCAAACGCTTTCTTTCGTTGCTGCCGACATTGTTCGTTCCCTTGCTGCTTATTTTCTTTATGCTTCGTTTGGCGCCCGGGGATCCTGCATCCATTATGCTGGGAGCGGATGCAACTGTCGAACAGGTTGAACAGTTGCGAGAGAAAATGGGTTTAAATGAACCGCTGCTGATCCAACTATTTGCCTTTCTGAAACAACTGGTTACACTCGATCTCGGTGACTCCATCTTTCTAAAAAAACCTGTGTTGACGGTTATTTTGGATCATATAGAAACGACCATTGTACTGACGATTTACGCTTTAATCATTGCAATCGTGATCGGTTTGCTTTCCGGCATCATTTCGGCCATTTACCGTAATAAGTCGATTGACCAGATCGCGATGACCGGAGCGATGATAGGCGTGTCCATGCCGGAGTTTTGGTTTGGCCTGATGCTGATTCTGGTATTTGCCGTCAACTTACAGTGGTTCCCGGTTACAGGCTATGTTCCTTTATCAGAAGGATTCTTCGAATGTATTCGTTCATTGACTTTACCGGCTGTGTCCCTTGGCTTCGTGCAGGCGGCGTTTATCGCCAGGATTACAAGAACCAGCATGCTTGACGTCATTCATGAGGATTTCGTTCGAACTGCAGAGGCCAAAGGATTGTCGAATGGGGTGATCGTATTTAAGCATATTTTGCGCAATGCATTCATCCCGATTTTAACGGTAATTGGAATTACTGTCGCGGTATTAATGGGTGGAGCAATCGCCATCGAGACGGTGTTTAGTTTACCGGGCATCGGCAGAATGATGATCAGCGCCGTGTCCAGGCGGGATTACCCGCTTATTCAAGGCATTGTTATGTTTATTTCTGTAGTGTTTATACTCATCAATATGATCGTGGACATCATATATACGTGGGTTGATCCGCGAATCAAGTATCGGTGAAATGGGAGGCGGAAATGGAAATGACACGACCTTTGCTGCAAATCAACCATTTGGAGCTTTCGTTTATAACGCCCAAAAGTCAAGTTCAAGCCCTTGCCGACGTCTCTTTCGAGATTCAGGAGGGTGAGATTGTCGGTTTAGTCGGGGAGTCGGGATGTGGAAAAAGCATTACTTCCTTGTCTATTATGGGGCTTTTGCCAAATGAATCTACGAGAGTCACAGCTGGATCGATCAAATTCCGCGATATTGAATTGACAGGACTGAATAAACAACAAATACGTGCCATACGGGGTAAAGAAATCGCTATGATTTTCCAAGAACCCATGACATCGCTTAATCCGGTGTTTACCATCGGTGATCAATTGACTGAATCCGTTAAACTTCATTTGAAAATGACCCATAAAGAAGCGAATGATCATGTGCTTTCCATTCTGGAAAGCGTCGGTATTCATCGTTCGCGTAATATTATGAATGAATATCCGCATCAATTGTCAGGGGGTATGCGTCAACGGGTAATGATTGCGATGGCATTATCCTGCAATCCGAAGCTGCTGATTGCAGACGAGCCGACAACTGCGTTGGATGTAACGATTCAAGCACAAATTTTGGCATTGTTAAAGAAAATTAATCTTGAATCGAAAACATCCATGCTGTTCATTACACATGATTTGGGTGTCGTCGCCGAAATGTGCGATCGGGTGATTGTCATGTATGCCGGTCAAATCGTGGAAAGCGGAAAGGTGAAAGAAATTCTGAACAATCCGCAGCATCCCTATACAATCGGGCTACTTAAGTCCATACCTAGGCTGAAGGAAACGCGCAGACGATTGGATACAATACCAGGGACCGTTCCACAGTTTGGTAAAATGCCGTCAGGGTGTCGTTTTATGCCTAGATGCGGTTCGGCAACGGAAAAATGCGCAAATGAACCTTTAATGGTGCATGTTACTGATGATCATGCCGCAAAATGCTGGAATGCCACTGGAAATGAGGGATAAGGATGACTTCAGCGCTGCTTGAGGTAAAAAATCTAAAAAAGGTGTTTACAGTAGGGGCTGGCATTAAGAAGAAGAAGGTACAGGCCGTTCGCGATGTCTCTTTCACGATTAACAAAGGCGAGACATTCGGATTGGTAGGCGAAAGCGGATGCGGAAAGTCGACAACGGGCAGGTTGGCGATCCGATTGATCGAACCGTCAAGCGGGTCTATCACGTTTGGCGAAAAGGATGTAACGATGGCGAAGGAAAAAGAGCTGCGGACGATGCGTAGAGAAATGCAGATGATCTTCCAAGATCCGTACGCTTCGCTAAACCCTCGGATGACGATTGAGAAAATATTGACGGAACCGTATAAATTACAAGGTTTATATACGACGGAAGAACGTAACAAACGTGTTATTTCGTTGATGGAAGAGGTAGGGCTTCGCCCTGCTTATCGAACGAGGTTTCCGCATGAATTCTCAGGCGGACAGAGGCAGCGCATCGGAATTGCAAGGGCACTTGCTTTAAATCCCAAATTAATAGTTGCCGATGAACCGGTTTCCGCATTAGACGTATCCGTACAAGCTCAGGTATTGAATCTGATGATCGATTTGCAGGAAAAATACGGGTTGTCGTATTTATTCATCTCCCATGATTTAAGTGTCGTGAAGTATATCTGTCACCGTGTCGGGGTGATGTATCTTGGAGAAATTGTGGAAATCGGTCCAAAAGAAACGTTATACGAAAATCCGCTTCATCCCTATACGCAGGCGTTATTGTCTTCCATTCCGTCGGTTGATCAGAGGGACCGGGAGCGAATTATTTTAAGCGGAGACGTTCCTAATCCGGCCAATCCGCCCAGCGGTTGTTCGTTTCATCCGCGGTGTCCTAGCTGCATGGATATTTGCAAAATCGAAAAACCTGCGGCCAAGCAGATAGGCGATCAATTGGTTTCTTGTCATCTGTACAATTAAATCGAAAACTCGTTATTTTAGGACATTTATGGATATGGCTATAACTGCTGCTCTCTTCTTGTACTTTAAATTCAGAGTCATCAGACTCAGTCTGTACTCAATATAAAATAAGGGGCGATCAAAGTGGAAAGTAAAAAAAGATTCAAGATTTTTTTGTCTCTAATTCTTATGCTTTCAGTCTTGTTGTCCGCTTGTCAAGACAAACCGTCGTCCGGCCCTGGAACGAATGCAGCAGGTGAGCCTAAGATGGGCGGCACGTTAAAGGTCGCAACTACCGGGGAACCGCCAACGCTTGATCCGACTCAAACGACAGCTTATTCCGCGCAAGAGATCGGTTGGCATATTTATGAAGGACTATTTACTATTGATGAAAATTACAATGCTACTCCAATGCTGGCCAAGGATTATGTTTTTGATGAAACTAAGAATACGTACACCATCCATTTACGTGAAGGGATTAAATTTCACAACGGCAAACAACTGTCCGCGGATGATGTCGTCGCTTCTCTAAATCGTTGGGGGAAGAAAGCAAACTACGGAAAAATTCTGTTTCAGAATTTGCAAGAGTTAAAAAAGGTTGACGATCTTACGATTGATATTGTTTTAAAGAGTCCATCGCCTATCGTACCGATTCTGCTCGCGTTCCCGAATCAGCAGTCCGCGATTTTTCCTAAGGAAATTGTTGAAGCTGCCGGAGACGGTGAGATTAAACAATATATCGGCACAGGACCTTACCGTTTTGTTGAGCACAAGCCGGATCAATATATCAAGCTAGCCCGTTTTGAAGACTATAAACCGCTTGAAGGACCGGCCAAAGGTATGGGTGGCAGCCGCAAAGCTTATTTGGATGAAATTTTGTTTATCCCGACTCCGGAAACTTCGGTGCGTTTGGATGGCGTACAGACGGGTCAATTCGACTTTGCCGAGCAAGTGAACTCCGACATGTACAAGCAGATTCAAGCAAACAATCAAGTAGATGCGTTGATCACCAAGCCCTATTGGTTTACGCAAATTGTGTTTAACAAAAAGTCAGGACCGTTCACGGATAAGAGATTGCGCCAAGCATTTTCACTGGCCTTGGATATGAAACCGATGATGCAGGCCGCTTTTGCCTCCGAAGAATTTTATCGTTTGGACCCAAGTATAATGTTCAAGGAACAGAAGGAGTGGTGGTCTGAGGCTGGGAAGGAAAATTATAATCAAGCCAATCTGGAAAAGGCCAAAAAACTGATGGAAGAAGCCGGCTATAAAGGCGAGAAGCTGCGGTGGCTGACGACGAAAGAATATGACTTTATGTATAAAAACTCGCTGGTTGCAACGGAACAGTTGAAGAAAATCGGCTTTAATATTGAATTGCAGGTAGTAGACTATGCAACGATCGTTTCCAAACGAATGAAGCCTGAGGAATATGAAATTTTTATGGGTGCGACAACATTCACTCCGGACCCGGGAATTTGGCCGATTTGGGAAAGCAGTTGGCCTGGATTCTGGGTAGACCCTAAGAAAGATGAAATGGTGAAAAAATTGAACTCAGAGATGGATCCAAAAGAGCGTAAAAAGCATTTGGACGCGCTGCAAGCCTACTTCTGGGAAGAAGTTCCGTTGCTCAAGGTCGGCGATTTCTTCGTATTAAGTGTAAAGACCAAAGAGGTAAAAGGCCTGGAAGGCACCGCATTCCCATTCTATTGGAACGTTTGGAAGGAATAAAGGTTCTATTGGCATCCTGTCGTTGGGGAGCTCTGCTCCCCTCCAGACATAC